>DAOVKH010000118.1 GCA_030631875.1 Deltaproteobacteria bacterium
CCTTCGAGAAGATGATGGATAAAGAGACCTCTTTGATGATACTAAATAAACTCATCAAGAAGTACCCGAAGAGTAATGAGGCCAAGAGTGCTAAGGAGTACTTAAATAAAGATAAGAAGAAAAAGACTAAGACAAAAGCCACCAACAAAGATACTACAAAGAAGCCGTCTTCTAAGGAAGCTCCAAAAGATGCCAAGCCCCCTGTAAAGAGTAATGAAAAGACTAACTCAACAGAGACCGCACCAACAAAGGCAGATTAAAGACCCCGCCAATGAACGATATGACAGATAAGAAAACATCCCCACCAAAGGTCTCGATAGTTAAGTGCGACGGATACTCAAACGACAAGGCTTACGAGAGCATTAAAGCGAGCCTTGATCTCATAGGCGGTATGGAGAGCTTTGTCTCGAAAGACGAACGCATACTGCTAAAACCAAACCTACTTACGGCAAAGTCGGCAGACCGTGCTGTTACGACGCACCCCACTATCGTTCATGCGGTCGTGAGGCTCGTAAGAGAAGCAGGCGCTGTGCCGATAGTCGGAGACAGCCCCGGCATCGGAAGTGCCGTTAAGGTTGCCGAAGCGTGCGGAATAATGGATGTGGTTAAGGAGCTCGATGTTGAGTTCGTAGAGCTTGGCACGCCGGTACTGATAGATGCCGTCAAAGGATCGGCATTCAAACACTTTGAGGTAGCAAAGGAAGCACTCGACGTAGACGGCATAATAAACCTGCCAAAGCTTAAGACCCACGGACAGATGTACATGACCATGGGTGTTAAGAATATATTCGGCTGTGTGCCGGGCAAGAAAAAACTCCAATGGCACTTAACGGCAGGCGTCGACGCGCCGCACTTCGCGCGCATGATACTTGACCTATACAAGACCATAGCTCCGAGGCTTAACATCATCGATGCCATTTTATCGATGGAAGGTAACGGTCCGGGCAGTGGTGATCCGCGCCAAACTAACTTCATCGCCGCATCGAACGATGCCATAGCACTCGATACGATACTCGCCAAAGTCGTAGGCGCAGATATCGCGCAAATACCCGTACTGAACGAGGCCGCAAAGGACAACTTGCCTTCGACCGACTTAGAAGAGATAAAATTATTTGGCGAAGAGGTGGCGGCAGTTGCCGTAGATGACTTCAAGTTTCCTCCGCTAATACATACAAACTTCGCATCGTACCTGCCGAACTTCCTCGACAAGAGGATACGCAAAGCACTTTCGGCACGCCCTAAGATATCGGTTAAAGATTGCTCACTCTGCACTCTCTGCGCAAGGAGCTGTCCGCCCGATATCATAAAGGTCGGCAAGAAGGTTGAGATAGATTACGATAATTGCATCCGCTGCTACTGCTGTCAGGAGATATGCCCCAAGGGTGCTATCACAATAAAAGAAGGTTGGCTCAAAAAACTTCTGCCCGGATTTTAATTACCTCCCTAAGCACGCGCCCTGCCCGCTCAGCGCCTCTTCTCTACTCTAAATACAAAACCCTTGCGCCAAGCCCTGAAGCCTCCTATAATCTTAGATTAGAGTACAAGAACACCTATTAATTAAATGGAAAAGAAGACCTTTTGAAGAATAAGAGAAACCATCTAAAACTCGCCATGCGTCTGCTGATACTCTTGACCGCAGGCATTATAGTATTCCTGATGAGCGTCCCCATAGAGCTCACCTCGTATACCGATAAGATAAAATCGACCGTAGCGGAGCGCATAAACGGCACTATAGAGATGGAGCGCATCAGGCTTCGGGTTCTCCCGCTACCGACACTCATACTCGATGAGATAACCCTTCGCGACAGCGACGGCGAGGTCGTCGTAAATGCGCAGACGCTAAAGGCAGGCTTCTCGTTATCGGGATTCCTATTCGACAGGCCAACACTTAAGAAACTCACGATAATCGGCGGCTCGGTGCTCATGCGACGTGCCAAGGACGGCTCTATAAACTTGGCCAAGATACCCAAGAAGAGGCTCATTCAGATCTCACTCGTGAAGCTTAAGCTCAAGGACGGCACACTTAGCTTTGTCGACGAAGTCCCTGAAGATGGTGCAGAGTACCGCTTTGACGATCTCTTGGCCTACCTTAACTACTCGGGCGGCGGTTTTACTTACAGCGGAAAGGCTCGCTACGGTACGATGACAGATCTTCAATTCTCGGGAGAAGCAAAAGAGACCAACGACGACTTCGATATCTCCGGCACGGTAGCGTTAAATGAACTCGAGCTGTCCGCCCTCTCGCCGTACTTAAGAAAAGAGGACTTCATGGACATGGAGGTTGGCGGACGAGTATCGACAGACCTCGTCTACTCATACATAGGAAGAGGGCTACCCGACGGCAGTGGTGTACTTAAGGGAAGTATTACAACAAAGGACTTCGACATAAAGATGCCGGAGGTATTTGAAAGTCCGATACACTCCAATAGAGCTACTTCGGCAATAGACCTTACGTGGAACGAAGACGAGGTCTTATTCTCGCTATACGATACAAAGATAGGCATAGAAGACTTTGACATCTTAGGCTCACTCAGGTTAAGCGTTCCTACTAATAAAAAGACCGATCAGGGCACGCCTGACGCAACCGAGACCGACGATACAGATGCCCTCTCAAATATAGAGGAGATAGCAAAAAAGAGAGCCCTCAAACTAAACCTCTCAAGTACGCCGATAGACGTAACATATCTTAAGAAATACTTTCCATACGGCATAACACCCGAAGGGGTGGACGACATCATCGAAGGTCTCGACACTCTGGAAGGTCACCTGCAATTGGACGGGCTACGCTTCTCAAATAACGGCCAAACCATGGGTAAGGCGACCGACTATCTCGATGCCATAGAAGCTAATATAACGCTTAACGACCTCGGCTTCGAGCACTCACGTTTTTTACGCAGGGTGGAAGATATCAGCGCAAAGCTTTCGATAAAGAACTCCACCCTCGCCATAACGAAGGCTCACGGCACTTACGGTGAAGGCATACTCGACGAACTATCGGTGGAGATTCGAGAGCTTACGAGACTGCCCAAGGTCGATGTAACGCTGACGGCTCGACTCGACGCTAAAGAGGTGGTAGACGAGTTCAAGGACTTCTATCGCAATAAGGGGCTGATAGACGGCCTCGAAGCAGGTGGCACGGCTCTGCTTAAACTCTCCTCTTCAGGCAACCTCCCCGGATGGAGACTCCCCGAAGGAACATCTAAGGTAGAGGTGAAGAAATATAACGCTCGCGGCATTGACCTTAATTACTCCCTCGATCTGACCGGCGCTGAGGTAAAGTACAAAAGGTTCGTTAAGAAAGCCCTCAACCATGACCTTAAGATTACGAGCACCGCTCACGCCGACGAAGAAGAAATTATCATAAAAGACACTACTATAAGCTCCGGCGATTCGTCTATATCGGCAACGACACGCATATCTATGACCACACCTGCTTACGCCGTAGCACTACGCTCGGATGACTTGTATATAAAAGACCTCCTCCAGCTATCGCCCTACTTCGAGGAGACACAATTTGCCGCAGGCACTGTGGCCGTAGATATTACAAAGAAGGTATCGGCTAAGAGCGGGACAAAGGATGAGACCGTCTCCGCATACGGAGGTGAACTCTCCATAAATGACGCACTATTCAAGACCCCGCTACTGGCACGCACCGTCAGGGATATGAACCTCAAGGTAAAACTCAACGGCAACAAAGGAGAGAGCCTCCTTAAGTCCATGAAGGTCGGCAACTCCACCTTATCGGGAAAGATCGATATCCTCGATATAGATAAGGCCGTCGTTGACTTTAACCTCATATCCGAACGCCTCGACACCAAAGATATCATACCAAAGCATATCGGCAAACGTAAGGCCGACATGGGCAAACCATTCGTAAGCGGCACCGGTAAATTGACCGTCAAGAAGGGGGCTATACACGGTATATCCTTCGATACCTTCAGCACCAACATAGACCTTAAGGAAGACCGTACAATATTTTCTCCGCTAAGCTTCAACGCGCATAACGGATTCGTAGAGGGTGAGCTCACCTACTTTAGAGACCCGGAAGAGAGCCGACTCTTTGAGACGGACTTCGACATGATGCGCATAGAGCTTAAAGAGTTCATGGAAGACCTTGGCGTAAAGAAGGAGGTCTTGAGCGGCAGGTTTTCGGCAGAAGCACACCTCACGGGCGAGCGAAGCGAAGGGGCATTCATCACAGGCATTAGCGGAGATATCAAGGCGGCGAGCAAGGACGGTAGGCTTCAAAAGTTCATCGTATTCAGTAAAATTTTCTCTATCGTAAATATCGTATCGATAAACGAGCTCTTTGAAGAAGGCATGCCTTACAAGAACATCTCGGCGAACTTTAAGTTAACGAACGGCATGCTCTCGACCGAGAATATGCTCTTCGACAGTAAATCCATGCGCATGTCTGCCATAGGGTATATAGATATAGACCAAGGCTATATGAACGCGACACTTGGGATACACCCCTTCGTTACGATAGATAAGATTATATCGAATATCCCTATCGCGGGCTGGCTCATTACAGGGCGCGAGAAGAGCCTCGTCACGATGTACTACAACTTAGAGGGGCCATTTAAAGCTCTCTCTACGGAACCGGTATTCATAAAGGCTCTGGGGTCAAAGGTACTCGGCATATTCGAGAGGTTACTTCTAATGCAGGACAAACCCAAAGGGCCAACACCGCCCGTGCCACCTCAACCAACAACATCCGCACCGACGGCCTCTGCTGAAGAGGGCGGCAATACGGAGGGGGCACATGACCGATTTTTGGAATAAACTCAAGGTCGATTGGTACAGGCGCGGCCTTAAAGAATCAGATTTCACAAAGTCCGTAATGCCGATAATTCTCGCGCGCGCCGGAGACTCTAAGAGCTTTCTCGATATAGGGGCAGGCCCAGGCACGCTCTCCATCCCTCTGGCAAAGGCCGGTAAAGACGTAACGGCAATAGATCCGTCAAAGAATATGATAGACGCTCTTAAGGAAGCCGACGAGACAAAGACCATCACAACAATACAGGCCGCGTGGGGAGACGACGACTTAGACATAAAGAAACACGACGTGGTAGTCTGCGCCAACGTACCGGACCTGCTAAAAGGTAACGACAAATTCTTACGTGAGGTCGGAGGTTTTGCGGATAAGTTTGTATTCCTCATCTGTAGCGCCGACCCATCGGCCGATAAGTTTTACTACAGAGAATTAATGCCTCTGATATTCAATAAAGAATTCAAGAAGAGAAGCGATTACCTGGATACCTACTCAACCCTCCACAGCCTCGCCGTATTCGCCAACGTTGAGATAATAGAGTATGACTTTGACCAGCCATTTACGGATTTGGATGAAGCAATTGAATTCTGGAAGGAGTACATGGGTATCGTGACAGAGGAACACGACGCAAGGTTAAGAGACTTCTTAAAGGAGAAATTAATAGCGACACCGGACGGACTTCTTGCGAAGTTCCATAAGAAGAGTGCCGTCATATGGTGGACGACCTCTTAAGAGGAGACCACTTAGAAACTGTGGCTATTTTTCATCAGTAGCCCTACGCCGAGCCACGTAAAGAGCATCATCACAAACCCTATTATCGAAGCCACCGGCACAGAGTACTCGCGCCACCTCTTCTTTGACTCGCCCTTGGCACCACCCCCACTCTTACGAAGATATATCAGGTGTATAACGCCCGCAAACCAGAACCATACGATAAAGCTCCACAAGGTCTTCGGCTCCCACTGCCAGTAAGCTCCCCATGCGAGATATCCCCATATAGCGCCGGAAAACATAGAG
>DAOVKH010000006.1 GCA_030631875.1 Deltaproteobacteria bacterium
CGAGCCTTACGTGATCTCTTAACATTACAACTCTCCGGATAATGCATCATACGGCCTAAGGGTATCCATCACCACACTTAAAGCAGGTATCCAGAGAGGATAACAAAGACGCTCTATTTTGTCAATTTCGCCTCTATTTACTGCCACTAACAAGGCTCTCAAATAAGGCCTCATACTTATCGGTAATACCATCCCATGTATAGCGTTCTTCTATGCGTTCAATAGCCCGCTCTATATATCCGTCAAGTTGAGCCGTATTTTCAAGAGTCCAGCGCATCTTATCGGCCAAATTATCAGGAGTCTTCTCGTAGAATATACCGCCATCTCCAAGAACCTCTCTATTATACGGCACATCCACAGAGATTACAAAGGCACCATTTGCCATGCTCTGGAGAAGAGCCGGATTTGTGCCACCGACTTCATTACCGTGTATATAGGCATGAGAGTTGCACCAAAGCTCGGTGAGTAGTTCGGCATCATAGATAAAGCCCGGCATAACAACGCCATCTGAGGCCCCCTTCTTAATACGCGTGGAGTAATCACTCTCATACTTAACCCCGCCTACGAGTACGAGCTTCTTATCGGTATCAAGTTTATTATATGCCTGTATGGTCAGGAGCGGGTTATTCTCAGGCTCGAAACGCGTAATCTGGAGGAAGTACTCCCCGGGCTTTAATCCGAGACTCTCTATCAGGCCAGGATTTCGACTCTTCTTTATAGGCGCACCGTAGGCTATACAGGAACTCTCAACCCCATACTCTTCACGGTAGTAACTCTCAAGTATCGGCGAATCCGTGACAACCCTATTCGCCAACTTAACGGCTACCCACTCTGAAAACTTGTAATACTTCTTGGCAAAAGCCCCCCACTTGCCCCTCTTCCACTCAAGGCCGTCTGTATTTATAGCGGCCTTCTTACCCATAATCTTTGGCAACAACATGAACGGACTATTAGCCGAGTTGAATATCATAAAAACATCGAAGCCCTTGAAGAGCGCATGACATACCGATAAGAAAGAATGCGATAACGTATCCAACGATTTCCTTCTGATATTAGGAAGATAGACAAGGTCCATACCGAGGTAGGTCTTGGGCTTGTCTTCATAGTAACTCGCACGACAATAGACGGTAACACTGTGGCCGCGCTCTACGAGCCGTTTACCCACCTCCTCGACGCACGTCTCAAAGCCGCCGTAATTAGCAGGAACCCCGCGCGTACCTATGAGTGCTATATTCATCGACTTCTTCACAATCTAAATATAACCCAATGACGCCATAGTCTCTTCAAACAACGGACGAATGGACGGATGCAGGTCAAAGGATTCCTTGGGAGGAGTCTTAGATATTATCGTATCTCCGTAATTTAAAAATTTTTCATCACGCGAGAGCCCACAGAAGTCACAGATAGCCTTAAGCGTCTCTCTCGGATTCTCTGTCATAGCCTCGTACTTTACCAGATGAGTCGACTCGGAATACTCTCTAATGACCCTTAAAGACTCCCGCATAGTCACTATCCATTCAACTGCCGCCATGTCCTTTTGTGAATCAAAGCAACGTATCTCTTCGACAAGTCCGTCGAATGCCTCATCGCCTGCGACCAACTCATCTACGATATAATTCCACTTACGATTACCCCTACCCCACCAGTCAACGGAATCCCCAACACCTTCCTGCGAGCCTTCCTCTCCGACCGAGCCATAGCGTTTAGACCACCCATCGACCGAATGGCAAACATCCCATCCGTTACGCACCAATACGACGAATAGTGCGTCAGGGAATATCGCCTTTATAAATGGAATCCTGAAAACAACATCCATATACTTATCTACGACCCTCGAAGTACCGGTAACAGCAAGGTATGCACCGTAAAACTTACGAGCCTTCTTTTTTACATCACTCGTGGCTTCGGATTCAGGCAGGCGAAAGCGTGCCTCGGCCATAGTATAATTCCCTATGACATCCTCGCCCTGATGCACTGAATACCAAAGTGCCTTCGGCTCATTCAAGAGACCTACATCCCTATGCATAGATAAGGCCTTACCCAAGACGGTCGTACCGCTACGCCCCATGCCGAGAACAAATATCGGCCTCTCGACCTTCTTCAATTGTGGCAGACGTTTCTGAAGCGCAAATAGAGCAAAGACAAGAGGGTTTATCCACCGCCCGCGCGTCGTAAGAGGACGTCCTTCAAAAAGAGCGTAGCTTATCAAACGAACCAGCGCCTTCAAAGGGCGCGTCTTTATATACAGACTATCGAGCTGTGCTAACATGGCTAAACCATAACTCCACGGTATATCTCCATCAACTTTTCATAATGACTATCTGAAGACAGTTCCGCCTCAGCAAAGGCCCTTGCCCTCTTGCCCATATCTTCCAACTTAGCCGGATCACCTATCATCTCTATTATCTTCTGCTTCAGGTCATCGACATTCCACGGCTCAAAGACCCGCCCCCTCACACCGTCCACTACAAGCTCAGGGATACCACCGATATCAGAGCCCAAGACGGGCTTACCGAGCGCAAAGGACTCCATAACCGTGATCGGATTATTCTCAAACCACTCTGAAGGCAGTACGGTAAAAGAAGCATTACTTACTTCACGAAAAAGATCCTGGCCGCTCTTAAAGCCGAGCAATTCAACATTTGAGACACCCTCCTCCTTAAGCTTTCTCTCAAGTATCTCCCTCTGCGGCCCATCGCCTATTATCTTAAGCCTTACGTCAATCCCCTTGACAGCGTCGATAAGAGTCAAGAGGCCCTTCTCAGGTGAAAGGCGTCCGAAATAGACTATACTGCCATCGCCCAACGCGTAAGAAGACTCATACTTTGAGATATCTATGAAGTTAGACAGGCAAACGACCTTACCTCTAAAACCCATCTTCTTCATTTTATCCTTTAAGAATTCACTCGGCGCGATAAAGACGTCGACCTTATCGAATATCTTCATGAGACTGTGGTGAAGATACATCTCAACCATGTTCAGAAAACTCTTCAGGTATGAATCCTTAGTGCATTTCTTCATAAAACAATTATAATATCTGCCTTCCCTACACACCTCACACAACTTACCGCGATTAAGCAGGCGGTATGTAGCGCAGACCAACTTGTACTCGTGGAGCGTCATCACCACCGGTACTTTGGCCTTCTTTAGAGCATCTATGATGGAAGGGGATATCACGTGATATATCGCGTGGAGGTGTGCCACATCCGGTCTATGGTCTTCTATCAGGCGTTTTATATTTCTCTTGGCCTCAAAGGAGTAGAGAACCCTTCCGGCCACCCTCAAGCGCTCCATCAATCCGCCTTGGGTATTCAAATCCACTCCTGGAACAAAGTACTTGGAAAAGGGGGTCTCTTTATTCTTGGCGTCATGCACGGAAAATATAGAGACACTATCGCCTTTACTCTTTAGTAATTCATAAGTTGCAAGCACCACTGCCGAGTCGCCACCGCCTCTGGAAAAGTTCCTATGCGCAAGTAGAACCTTCACTTAAAAGCCGTTCGTTTCGCAAACACCATCAAGGAATAGCCTCCCAGGAGACGGACGGCAAAGTCCTGGCTCAAGGCAAAGAGGAGCTTTCTCGGCAACATCGCCATTTGAATACTCCGATTCCACATCATCAGGATGCAACATCGAAAAGGAGACTACTTCGTGGACATACCGCTTCAACAAAATAGCTGCAGAAAAAAAGACCTTCGTATCTTTATCTTTCGAGTAAAATTTTTTATGTGTCTGTAAAATTCTCATAAGTATTCACCTATCTGACCAACGCTACAACAGCAATATCTCCGACGCAACTAAAAACTTTATCAATTTCTAACAGTACCTGACAAAATAGCTGACTCGGTTCGACAATCCTTTAATTTAACTTTTATAAAGCATATTGGCAAAATAAAGAAAACCCACTGCACCACCGATTTATCCCCAGGGTAAGTCAACGCATGAACAAACCAACCGAAGAATGCCGCCATGTAAAAAATTCCCAAAACAGCAAGCTCTCGATCGGCACTATTAATTGTTTCGCGCAAATGCTTAAAACTAAGCCAATACAAACCAACAAAAGAGAACATGGCGAAAATTCCGTATGTAGCGAACATATTCAAGAAAACATTATGTATAAATATACGCGCGTTTGACACCGCTAAATATCCATCGTCACCATATCCCAAGACAAGACGTAACGGCTCCTCATATATCAAAGAAAGAAGATGAAAATACTGGTCAAACCTACTCGTAATACTTTGCCTAACAATCAATTCATCTGACAACAATAACCTATAAAAAATTATTTTTTCTAAGTCAAAAAAGACTACTAAAATCGCAAAAATAACTATAAACGCCAGCATAAGTCTTAACAAAGTTTTTCTTAATGTTTTATTTTCGCTCTTTTTTCTCAATAAAATATAAGCCACCAAAACAGAAAGTAGGATCGAAAAAAAACCTGCCGTTGAAAACGTAAGAAATCGACCTGCCTGACTCACTAAAACCGAAACTAAAAACAATACCTTAAGGGAATACCTTGTTGTCAGCAAATAACTTGCGATTGAGAGTACTGTGGTCAGGTTCAAGATCGCACTCAACATGAGTGCACCGGTAGCATCACTACCTGCCCTTAAAAAGGGACCTACATACATAATATCCTGCACGCTTTTTCCGAAGAGACTATGAAATATCGCTATTCCTCCCAATACAATACCAGTTCCACCAATAAAATAAGTCAACAATAAAATATCTTTTTTAGAAAAAACTGTAAGCAAAACAATCAACATAACAAGAAGAAAGCCGCCAATTGTGATCAGGTTTTTCTGTTGAAACTGGCTCTCAAAACCAGCCGGTAATAACATATAATGATAGAGACATATCAAAAAAATAACAAAGGTAAAACAAATATACGCAGAAAATTGCTTTGGCACATATGAACGCCTTGCATACAATATGGCAATCCCACCCAAGTATACAAAGGATACCTTCATTATCCTTACAATCGTACTCCACCACCCTGAAAGATCGTCACCGAGAAGGGTAACGACATAACTATAAAGAAGTAATAAAATCAGTATAATAGCAATCTTTGCCAATCGTAAATCACCTCACACTGTTCTCGAACGCAAAATACACAATTCAGACTACAAGGAAAATGGAATAAGCATAACCAAAGAACCGAACATTAGGAATAAATTCATACCTGCAACACCTTCTCATACTCGGCAACAATTCTCTCTTGCCTAAAATCCTCTGCGCGCCTATAACCTTCTCTAACCAACTCATCTCTAAGATTATGGTTCTTAATGAAATTTAATATCGCCTCTGCCATTTCATTATGATCGTCAATAGCAGTCAGTATTCCATTAACCCCATCCGTAATTATCTCTTCCGCCCCTACGGTACGCGTAGAGACTACCGGTGTACCGCACGCCATTGCCTCCACTATCACATTACCAAATCCTTCGTTATTTGAAGGGAGTACAAAAATATCGGCCTTACTTATATATCCAAAAGGATTTGACTTATACCCTGAAAAAGATACATTTTCGCTAATACCCAGCTCTTCAGATAACGTAGCAAGTGCGGCTCGTTCACTTCCTTCACCAATCAATACGAGCCTTACGTCAATCTCTTGCTTTACGATCTTCATGGCACGAAGAAGCAATGGATAGTTCTTCACAGAAGCAAGTCTGCCACACGATATGATAACAGGCACATCGTCTGAGGGCCACGGAACCTCAATCTCTTCCTCAACGGCACTACGGATCCTATTAAGGTCAATCGGATTCCCTATCACCGCAACCTTTTCCCTGGGCACACCAAAATTCAAGAACAGATCTTCTTTAACCCCGGCAGAGACTGCCAGTAGTTTTTTTGCCCTTGGGTAAAATAACTTTATCAGTAGTTTATTTAAAGAACTTTTGATCTTGCCCTTCCATGAACCGTCATCTTCCAGGAAGCGATTGAGATGGCTATGAATCGTCAGAAAGATGGTGACTGGTCTACGCAAAAAAGCTTTTATAATAAATAACCCCGCGGAACTGCGTGTGATAAATGACACCATCGCATCAATCTTCTCGGTTCTCACTATAGTCCATATCGCATACAATACGCGTGGGTCATAACACCATTTTTTATTCAATTGAATCAATCTCACATCATTTGGTATCTCTTCACTATAATGATTACCTCTAGATACAACCACGACCGTAGACTCAAAGAGATCTCTGTTCAACTTTTTCAACAAATTGACCAAGACTCTCTCAGCGCCGCCAAAAGATAGAGTATATATTACGAATAATATTTTTCTTGACCTTTTCATCTTTAAAGACACACCTTTTTATCGCCGTAATAACAGCTTACTTCGGTTCTCTCGCAACCACAAACATAGAAGGTAAAAACAACATTACCTTTTCTATAAAATAGCTCCTGCGTCTTCTCTATCTCTCTTCCTGTTTACTTCTCCACTCCTTTATTTTCTCACCCAGAAGGCCTTCAAGCTTCTTTATATCTGAACTGAAGAATCTCTCCAAATACTCTCTCGCAGAAGCAGGCATTTCTTTCTTTTTAGCCTTAACCATATTCCAAGATGAAACCTTGGCTCTAATCTTAGCTCTAGTAAATGTTGGTAGTAAAGCACGTAACCATGGATACCTGCTATATATCATCTTTTTAAGGAGCTTAGAACGTATCTTGCCTGTCTCATTATATACTTTTCTATAATCGGGCAGAAAATCAGGATCAACCCCTAAAAACTTAAATATATCACTACATACAGCCTTTGGATATTTAATTAACCTTTCAAATATATAAACCTTGACATTATCCCTCCCAAAGACATCAAAGTACCTCTTGACCTGCTCATAGTAAAGCCCCCTATCCATGTAGGCATAATTAGCCCACCACTCATTACAGTTTTTCTTGAAAGCTTCACTCCTTCGATATTCTATCCCTGTGTCACTAATCAAATCTTCAAAAGTGCTGGACTCGTCACTACGAACCCGTTGATAGCACCAAAACGAGAAGACCATGTCTGGAGGATTTCTGAGGATTATTATTATTTTTGCGGATGGAAACTTGTCATGTATGAGGCCGGCGGCATCTTCATCAAAGAGATAGCCTGTACTCGCTTCACCTATAACCTTAGCATTACCGGCCTTTTTAAAGAGCGACAGATAAAACTCGAAATCGGAATACCTGTCATACGATAAACCTCTCACAAAATAAGCCGGCTCCTTTATAGGAGAAAAATAAACCTCTGGATGCTGTCCTATATAATTATAGAGCGAAGTCGTTCCGCACTTGGCCGCGCCTACTATAAAGAAGTTAGGTTCTTTAATCTTATCCATAGCTAAAATTCCTTGGCCGCTATACACGGCAAATAGAAGACTCTCATCTTTAATTTTTTATATACAAAGAAGCTCGCAATAATATTCTGAGAAGATATGGAAACGGCCACCGCTATGGCCGCACCTATAACTCCGAACTTAGGTATGAGCAACAGACTGAGTATAATATTTATAATCACGGCACCTCCTACACTCAAGCGCATCAAAGACTCATTGCCGCTCATAACGAGCATATAGCCCACAGAGCCTGCAAAAACATTCACGCCCTGACCTATAGATAGTATTACAAGAGCTGTTGCGCCATCAGTAAATTCAGCGCCAAAGAGTCCCATAATAAAACTTGAAAAAAAAACAAAGACTATAAGTATAGGTGCCGCAAGTAAGCTTATCAACTTGGCGGCTCCGCGCGCCGTCTCGCCAAGGGCGCGCATATCGCCCTGTCTGTACATCTCAGAGAATTTAGGTGCGGCAATACTGTTAACACTCAAGAGTATTATAGTTACGAGTATGGCCACGCGTGACGCCACTCCAAATATACCGACATCAGCATTCGTAGCCCACACGCCAAGCAACAATAACGGCAACCCTGCCACAACGAATTGCATCAGCGCTACTCCTAAGAGAGGCATACTGCTCTTTAACATCCTCTTTGTCTCAAAGACCGCAACCACTCCTTTAAATTTAGTACGGTATCTCCATAGAAATACTCCGAGAAACGCCATAACCATAACAGCTATCAAGTAAGACCATACGGCACCTTTAACGCCCCAACTGTCGCCTATAAGATATAAGGCTATCACCGATATTGCCGGCACGCCTACCCCCTGTACCAAAGTACTGTCTCTTATACACTTAAGACCTTTGAGAGCCTCACTGTGCAAAAACACCATGGCCAGCGGCGTGATGGCCAACGCCATCCAGCGCATCGGACTTGCGAGCGACGGTTCACTAAATACAAATAAAGATATCTGAGGTGCCGTAAAGAATATAACGATAGAGACAAGTATCGAAACTGCACTAGAGAATTCTATAGTTTTATTATATATTCCCTTAACCTCACCCATATCCCCAACGACAGCACCCGCGGCGACGAAACGCAAGAGAGTTCCATCAAGTCCCATTCGCCCCAATAGAGCCCCAAAACTTATCACCATCAATACCAGGAAGTATACGCCCGCACCTTCGGCACCAAATAGACGGGCCAAAATAACGCTAAAGCAAAACGCCAGTGCCGCACCGCCTATCTTCAACGAAAAAGCAACCGATGCTCCCGAGACGATCTCGATCATGTGGTTATCAAGACGTTTCCCGAAGACGGGTATCTTTTTCACAAGCCTATGTAGTAGATCTTCTTTCATAAATTTTCCTGCCAACCGTATAACATCTACCTACCTACAAAGACTCGTCCTCTAAAACTCATCACCGACCCCACGCCAATCAAAAAATAACTCTACTACCTCTTCGGCATAAATATTGTCAGGGGCGATACTACGCACTACATCTTTATCCTCAGAGACTCTCCACGCTATCTCCAATGCCACGAAGAGGTAGCTCTTATAGAATCTATCTATATCGGCCTTACTGAACCTTAGCGCGTCGTCACCTTCCTTGATAATATAAGGAAAGTACCCTCTACCTATATCTGCAAGAACTCTGGCATGCTCGAGGGCATTGCCCTTCATATCGTTTAAGAGGTAGCGCATAGCAACAAGGTGCCTTAAAGGCGCGTTCACAGGGTAAGCCGCTATAGTTCGCCTTAACTCTTTATCCATACCCTCAGAATTCTTCATTGTACCATAAAGGTCGGCAAAGGCCATGTGGTAATCGGCATTGGTCGGCTGAAGGCTCACGGTCTTTAAGAAAGATTCTTCAGCGCGGGCAAAGGCCACCGAAGGCTCTAACGCGCCTTCCGGCAATGGCTCTCCAAGAGAGAGCATAGTCTCAGCCCAGACGCCAAACATACTATAAAGCCGAGCTTCATGGCTTGAATACTTTGCATTTAATGGAGAACAATGGCGTGCCTTCTCAACGAGTGCTATGGCACTCGTATATTTATTCAGAGTCTCTTCGGATATTACGAGCATATCCAAGCGCTCGGTCTCTGCGTCATCGACAATTATGATAGCTGCCCTATAACTGCTGTCGGCCTTAAAAGAACGTAACGGCAGAGATATCAGCAGTAATATTACTGCCGCTCCAAGTAAGGTAACGTAAGATCTCTTGCCCTTAAGGTTAAAGTCCACCTCTCTCACCCTTAGCCCTTCTACCTCTAAGATTAAATATAATGGAATAAGTTAAAGCCGCTACGACAACAAAGAGCATAGCGTTGGACGGTATGCGCAGATTAAAGTCAGAAAAGTTGTGTATGAGTATGGTAGCGGTTGAGGCCAAAGCTCCGGCTCCAAGGCACTTCGCAAAGCTGTCGCGCCTCATACGCCACCTGACGACAATGCTTCTAATATAAAGTCCTCCCATGACAATTATTAAAAGCCCCCCTACGATGCCTAAGTCCGTCACACTTTCGATATAATCATTCTCCGCATAGGCAAAGAATAAAGTTGAGTCACCTTCCTGATAGTACGGATATATATTTTTAAATGTCCCCAGGCCCGTACCTACCAGCGGATAATCTTTGACGATATCCATAGTATTTGGCCAAAGTTCGAAGCGTTTAACCTTGTCGACTTCTCCAACCTCCATAAATCTCTCTTCAATACGACTCCACGAAGAAGAGATGATTAGTATCACGGCTAAGAGCGTAAATATAGCCATAATGGCACTTCTCTTCTTAAGAGACTTGCGCCGAAAGACCATGATGGTGAATATCAATGCCGCCCCAGTAAGGCCGGCTATACCACCACGTGAAAGACTTAGAAACAAGACGGCCGACATTACAATAACCGCCACGGCAGGCAAGACCAATGTCAGAAGCTTGCCCGAACTCAACAACCTGGCAATCGCCCTCTTAAGAGAGATTCCCGGCATTAATCTCAAATTAGTACTCCTGTAGAGAAACAACCCAAGAGCCAACATTATGGACATCTCCATATAGCCCGCAAAGTGATTGTGATTTAAGTACGGGCCCCAGACATGGGTAGCGTCCGACTCTACACCTGTTGGCAGAGGGTAGAACCAATAAAGTTTCCCGTTCCAGGCCAACTTCTGTACGACCGCGAATACCGCAATAAATACCCCCATAGACAAGACAGTACGAACAAGCACCATGACCTGCTCTTTACTTCTGTAATGGCTCGTTATGACGACAAAGAGTGCGGCATAGGAGAGTAGTTTTTGTAATTCAGTCAACGTGGCGTGCCTATAGATACTTATACTCGACCATGCGCCTTCCGCCTTGTCGAGAAAGACCCCGTCTATTTTAAGACGATTAGGAGATATGACGGAGAGTATCGCATCAGGAAGAGGCAATAATTGAAGTGCGGTCAAGGCTATCAACGCGCATAAAAGATATAAGGCCCAGGAAGTCTCTACAATGAGTTTGCCGCAGAGGAGCCCCTTAATAAACCATGCGGTTAGTACTATGAATATGCCTATCTCCATAAGCGATGATGCCCACACGTCAACGCTCCCGAATGCAAGCGGGGTGGCCACCAACAAAACAACTATGCCCTTTTCAATTATAAAAGAGAGTAGCTGTGAGAGCTTGGAGTTCTTCGCAGAGGACATCTCTTTAAGTCCGGCGAACTTCATGGGATTGTGAAAGATGGTCATACAAAGGTATAATTGCTGAGCCGTCTATTATAGCCTGAGGCACAGTCGTAACGAAGGCATTGGCAACGTCTTTGCCCACTATATCCGAGGCCATATCGACCGCTTCGGATAGTACCGGTATCCTCTTCTCCGTAGAGTGGGCGTCTGTGGCAATGACGTGTACAAGCCCTTCTTTGAGTAAGGTGGCAACGGCCAATTGAATGTCACTTCCGAAATCACCTGTAACGCTCATTGCAGTTACCTGAACAAGCCCGCCGTAATCAACGAACTTTCTCAGACTTAAGGGGTCTTTCATGAATGAAGGGTTGCGCTCGGGGTGCGTAAGTATAGGGGTTATGCCTCCATCAATGACCTTAAATAGAAAATCCTCCCAACCTATCGGCGCGCCTGCGTGTGGAAGCTCTGCGAGTACATACTTAGAGCTTCTATTTATAGTAATATGTTCATGTGATTCTATATGCTGAAGGTATTCAGGAGATACGGCAAGGTCCGCGCCGGAGAGTATCCTAAGGTCAAGTCCTGCTTCATCTACCTGCTTCTGCAGTGCGTCTATAAGGGAGAATACCGTGGTACTGGATGGCTCAAACCTGCCTGGGGTAAAGTGCGGTGTGGCGACTATTACCTTTATGCCGTCATCTGCTGCTATCTGGCACATATCCAAAGACTCCTGCGGGGTCTCGGCACCGTCGTCTATTGCGGGCAGGATGTGGCAGTGTATATCTATCACAGGAATTCCTCTCTCAAGCGGAGTAAGGTGTGGTTAGCTTTTTTCTTCCGTCGCGTCTCCATAGCTGTGGTAGTACGGATAGTATTGCTGTAGGTCGGACTTTCTTGTTGACATATTATTCAAGACAACACCTACGACCTTCGCTTTAACGCCACTTAAAGATTGAGCGGAGGCTATCACCGTATCCTTAGATGTCGTGCCGCCGCCGACTACCATAACTACACCATCGACGATACTTGAAAGTATTAGGGGATCAGCTACCGGCATTACAGGAGGTGAGTCCAATATAATCCTATCGTAATCTTCATGAGCCTTTGAGACGAGTTCCTTCATCTTATTTGAGCTTAAAAGCTCTGAAGGATTTGGCGTAAGAGCGCCTGCCGTAATGATATGAAGATTATCCACGCCCGATACCTTTGAAATACTCTCCTCAAGAGATTTATCGCCTATCAAGAAATTACTTAAGCCAATATCATTCGGCATATCAAATATCTTATGGACGTTATGGTTTCTCATATCCGCATCTATAAGAAGAACTCTCTCGCCTGTCTGCGCCATGGAGACAGCCATATTGGCGGCCGTCGTAGTCTTACCTTCAGCGGGTATGGAGCTTGTTACGAGCAATGCACCCAAGCTCTTTTCAGCAGAAGAAAATATAATCCCCGTACGGAGCGTACGGTAGGCCTCTGCGACGACCGATTTAGGATTAGCCACAACGGGTAACTTCTTAATGTCCTTACCCTGGATTAGGAATGAAGGTATGTAGCACAGAAATGGCAAGCCCAGTATATCTTCGACATCCGAAGAGGTCTTTAGGGTATCGTCCATGTATTCGGTAAAGAACGCACCTGCTACGCCAAAGAATAACCCAATAAAGGAGGCTATCATTATATTTGAAAGCTTGTCCGGGCTCATCGGCGAATCAGGTATAATTGCCCTGTCTACGACCTGCGCGTTGGAGACGTTTATACCGCTTGAGAGCATCGCCTCCTGATGCTTCTGCAGAAGTATCTCGTAGAATTGCTTATTACTGAGAGCCTCTCCGGCAACGACATTAAATTCAATGGCCTTTCTGCTAAGCCCAAGAACCTCTTCTTTCTGTTCATCACGTCTTTTCTTGAGAAAATCTTCTTTGCTTACCGCTATCTCATACTCGGTCTTAGCCGAATTGAGCATCTTACGTGCTTCACTTATAAGGTTTCTCTGAACCTCATCAAGCTCGGTGGTAACCTTGATCATCCTTGGATGCTTCGCTCCGTACTTTTCGGATAGCTGTTTCATATCTTTCTTTAACTTAAGCTCTTCATTCCTCAAATTCTGTATGACAAGGTTGTTCATTATGTCCGGCACGGTAGACAGCAGCTCAGGACTGTCTATGACACCTTTAATCTGATTATACCTGACCTCGGCATCTTGACGCCTTGCCTCAACCTTTACAAGCTGAGAGACTATCTCGCCGTACTCCTGTGTTACGACATTTTTGTTTGCCTCAAAGGATGCTATGCCCTCACCCTCCTTATACTCCTGAAGCGTTCTCTGAGAGCCTTCAACTCTGGATCTTAAGTCAACTATTCTGGCCGAAAGCCAGTCCTTGGCATCCCGATAGGGCTTGACCCTTATCTCAAGGTTGTGCTCTATGTAGGTTGCGGCTATACCGTTTGCCATTACAGCCGCAACCTTCGGGTTATCAGAGTCGTAATTGACCTTCAATATATTACCGTTACTCGAGAGATCAACGCTCACGCCCATTAGAACCAAATCCGTCAGCGTCGGCTCAAGCTCATCCTGAGTCGACATATTAGGGAACGGGTCTCCACTATCAACACTACTGGCGGGCAAAATTTCTTTTATAGATTTAAGAAGACCACCAATTAGCCCTCCACCGTCATGTGCGTCCTTCTTTTTTATAAAGTAGGCGTTCTTATCGAGCTCTAACTTTCTTACGACCCTGTCGGCAAAGGTGCGGCTCAAAATTATCTGTTTCTGAGTGCTAAAGTAACTTCTCGTGTCCTTCATCTGAACGTAGCCGGAGTCCCCTTCGCTAAAGCTCATCGTAGGGTTCTTCTCAAGCTCAAAGAGTATCTGCGCCGTGCCTCTGTAAATACTGGTAGCCATGAAGGAATAGACCGACACCAAGACGACGATTAGAGCGAAGAGAACCATCACCACATGGCGCCGCTTGGAGACAACGCGCCAGTAGTCGTTAAAGTGCAATTCTTTATCTGCCTGTTTCAATTATCATATCCTCTATCTAAAAGAAGCTCTCCGGAACGAGCAATAGATCCTCGGCCATAAGGTGTACGTCCATCTCAACTTTTTTAGTAACCTCTTCATTACCCTCTTCGTCGGTACGTATTATCTTAACTCTACCCTTCCATGCCTTCTCGGTAAAGCCGCCGGCAAGGGTTATCGCCTTTAAGACCGTAAGTCCCTTTGTTATCTTATAGGCACCCGGATCTTTAACCTCTCCTGTTACGTATACAAAGGCCGCCTTTGCTACATATATGCTATCGCCGTCCTGAACGTATATATTGGCAGAGATATCTCCCTCTTCAAGAAGCCTCTTCAGGTCAACTTTAATGACGACACGCTTGGCAATACCCGACGCATCGGTCTCAGCGGAAAGACGTTTAATCGTCAATATCTCACCCGCATCAGAGCTGACACCGCCGGCACTCGATATAACCTCCAATAGCGTTGCCTCTCCGGTCAATTCGATGAGCCCAGGCTTATCGAATTCTCCAAGGACGGTAACCTTCCTACTCTTATATTCATCTATAAATACGGTGACGTGAGCTTTCTTTATATAACCGTCTTCAAGGAGCTTAACAAGAAGCTTCTCTACCTCAGGAGCGGTCAAATTATCTACAAGAACGTCACCTATCAAGGGGAATGTTATACGCCCGTCTCCACCGACCCTGACCTCTGTCGTTAAGTCAATATGTTCGTAGACGCTTATCTTTAAGAGGTCGCCTTCGCCCACTTTATACTCACCGGCATAAAGAGCGTTAGAGAGCAGGAGTGTCGCGAAGAATAACGCTAACGTTAAAACCTTATGGAGTACGCTTAGTTTAAGTATCATAGTAAGATCTACCTCAACATATCGGTCTTACGGAGCCAATCACGCATTTCACTCCTAAAGACAAGCTTGGGAGCAGACGGTGCGCCGTCTCGCGTAAGTATTGTTTCTTCATTTGAATTGAGATTAACTGTGCCGACTATCAGCTTCGACTTATTCCCTACAACAGCGCGCCCTTCGACTGACAAGACCATAGTACCGAACTCGCCTACAGAGACTATTATGTCGGCAACACGCGTATTAATTACAGCCTCGTCCGTATCTATCCGCAGGAGAGAACCCTCGCCGGCCATAGAGCGAAAGATAAATCTGCCGGCTCCTTTAAATATTCTGATAAACACCTTGCGTTTAAAAGACTTTCTCTCCCATATATAGTTATCGACCCTTACGAGACTACTCTCGGATATATTGAGGAAACTTCCGTCAGCGAATACCAACTGAACCTTTGAATCGACTGAAGTGGATATTAGGTCGCCGAACTTGACCTTATCACCTACAGTCACGGCCTTATAGCTATCGGCACCGGGATTCCTAACGGAGACATCGCCGCTTAGCAGTGCAACCTTAATGGTACCGCCCACTGCCCCTTCCGACACTCCTGATAATGTTAGAAGGGAAAAGAGAAGGAGGGGGGTGATAATACGACGGTAATATTCCTGATTAAAGATACTAACCATCGACCTCCCGTGCATTATAAAGTAAAATGACCGTAACGTTCTACTCAGAGAACGCCACAGCCACCTTAACTAAAGACCTTACAGCATATACGAAGATTAAAACTTAAAGCTTGCCGTTACCGAGTACAGGTTCTGCCTGTAGTCATTAACATCTTCGTTGGAATTTCTCTTGGAGTACTCATAATCAAGTGTGAGGGTAACGTCCTTCTGCATCTTATATACGAAGTCCGCCCCGACCGTACTCATATTGTCTATCCTAAGCTCTGTTGGAACCAATAACGGATCAGAGAACTTAACTTCTGCCTTAGACCCCTTTGCGGCCAAAGAGTACCTCTTAAAGAACTTGTGCCTAAGCTCGCCGTAAGCACCGGTAATCGTGGTAAACCTAGTTCCGGAAAGACTCGTTTCGTTTAAACTTCTTGATGCCCGAAGCGTTAAAGAAGTATCTTTATCTATATTATGGATGCCTTCAAGAGAACCCACCCAGGTATTGTACTCACCGAGCAGGTCATCGTCATAGTCTTTCCATGCGTAGCCTACTTTTAAGATACCGGTGGACTTCCCCGTAGCGTCCCACTTTACACCCATTTGCATAAAGTCGGTCCTACTATCGAGAAATACTCCCAATATAGGCTCTACAACTTCGTAATTTACATCCTTGCGCGCGTATTCAACGAATAGCGATGTCTTGGGGAGCACCTTAAAGTAGAGTCCGAACGATAGCGTATCCTCGTCTCTCTCCCTAAAATCGTTTACCGCCGTCTCATAGCTCAACTCCGTACCGGAGTAAGCAAACTCTACGCTCGATGTATCTACGAGCGCATGCCTTATGCGCGCTTCCATGGTATTGCTCTTAAATTTTTCTATACTCCCTGTAGCCGAAGCGCCCCTTGGCTCATGGCCTTTGGTGTATGTATCAGAGAGAATTACGTTAAGCTTGCTTCCGACCTTTAGGTCGAGCATACCGTAACCGTTCTGAGATGTAGTATCCTCATCCGAGAAGTCTTCGTAGTTCTTATCGACAATATTATAATCAATATAGAGTAGATGCCTTCTAAATGGCAATTTAAGGGTAACGCCCGGAGTGTAGGTAATGATATAATCATCCTCCCTCGCACCGGAAGTAGCAAAGACATTTGTCGTATATGTAGCCTTACCGCTTATGTAAGGGTCTACCTTAATCGGGCCAATCTTCATATTGCCGGTGGCCGATACGAATGAAGGCGCGATAAAGGATATCACCGTAATAGCTAAAACAAATCCAAGTAGCTTCCTCAAC
>DAOVKH010000199.1 GCA_030631875.1 Deltaproteobacteria bacterium
GAAAAGATAGATTATATCCTCTTGAGCCACCCCCAACGAGATCACGCAAAGGGGCTAACCTTTATAGCCGATAACTTCGGTCTTGAAGAGTTCCTGTGGAGCGGTGTCGGAGAGCTTAGCGATAAGTTATCTAAAGTTCTTAAAGAGAAGGGCGTTAAGGTAAGGCTCATGGGCGCAATCCCTCAGCCTTATGTTATGAATATAGGCGAGGCTACCGTGACGGTACTTGCTCCCGGTAGAGAGGTAAGGAAGAAAGATGCTAAAGGTAAGGTGGATCTGAATGAATCGTCGCTCGTCGTGAGGATTGATTACGAAGAGAGCTCAATACTCTTTAGCGGAGATATCGGCGAGCGCGGCGAGGCAGAGATTCTTGCGGATTACCGAGAGACCCCAGGCCTCCTTAATATTGACGTACTTAAAGTTCCGCACCATGGAAGCCGCAACTCGTCGGGAAAAGAATTCATAGAGGCACTAAGCCCATCGGTAGCGGTAATATCCCTTGGAAAAGATAATATATTCGGTTTTCCGCACGTCGATACGTTAAAGAGATTTGAGGACGGCGCAGTGCGGGTCTATAGGACAGACGTAGACGGTGCCGTTACCGTAACGAGTGACGGAAACGATATTATAGTAAAGGGTTATTTGACTGGCACTGCCCGGTAGGTGTATAATTGAAGTATATGAGATGTCTTTAGCTTTTGAATTAAAAGGAGGTACGAGATGGTACTCTTTCGCGTAGTATTGATAGTAATAGCCTTGGGTCTTTTTTCGTTTGGCGAGGTAAGAGCCGCCATGTATTCATGGACCGATGATTCGGGAAATTTTCATATTGTAGACGATGAGGAGAAGGTTCCGCTCAAGTACCGCAAAGAAGTCATAGAGACACAAGAGAGCGCGCCTGTGGTTGAACCACCCAAGAAGAGAAGGCCTGTAATCGGAGGCTCCGGCGTTAGAGATAATAGCGCTGTAGAGGTATCGGAAGATTATGGCGGTCATACTCTTATCTGGTGGAAGAACGCTATAGATGAGAAGAAAAACGCTCTTAAGAATTTTCAAGATAGCTTTGAGTTGAAGAAAGATTACGTGGACGTCATGGGTGTAGGCTACTCATTAAGGCGTGCCTATAAGCGAGTCGAGGATGCTGACGGACTTGGCACGGGCACAGCCGTCACATCGAGGGACAGAAAACTCTTAAGGGACAATAGACTCTTTACGGGAGCTCAGATATCGAAGTATAAAAAATACAAAGAAGAAATTGAAGACGCCGAGTCTATAATAAAACGTCTTACAAAAGATTTGGATAAGATCCTGCGTGAGGCGAGAGTCAATTACGTGCCTAAGTCTATAACAAGGTAACGAGAGATGGTTGCATATTTGTTCTTTAAGCTTTAAATAAGAAGGGCCACCCAATTGGGTGGCCCTTCTTTATATTGAATAATTTTGGTGGAGGTTATGGGAGGATAGAACCCTTAACATTTTTCTGTAAGTATTCGTTCAAATGAAGATTGACCACCCGTCTCTTGAGTAGGGTCTAAATAACCAAGGGGTTAGCCTTAGCTAACCCCTTTTGGTTATATTGAAGAATTTTGGTGGAGGCGGTGGGAATCGAACCCACGTCCGGTAACGCTTCAGCCGGGGCATCTACATGCTTATCCGGTGATTAGGTCTCGCTCTCTGGGTCCCCATCGGCAGGGTGTCAAAGAGCCAGTCCATTTGAATTTCGCCGATAGATCCTTAGGACAAGCTCCTTCGGCTATCCCGCTGCGTTGTCGTCTCTAAGGGCTCGCGGGAGAAGACCTCAAAGACGCTAGCCGTCAATTAAGCGGCTAGTGCGTAGTTGTCGTTGTTTGCGACTGTGTTTGTCTGCCTGTTTAACGAGGCTGCAGACCTCGGCATGCTTCCTTCGACCTCAGTACGAACCGTCGAAACCAGTCGCCCCCATATAAATAGAATACCACAGACGGCTATATTTTTCAAAGGGCGGGTGAGGGCTCTTTAGCCTTGGCCTTTACGGTCTTTCATGGCGCGGTCCATGTCGCGTTTGGCTTCTTGGCGCTTTAATGTTTCACGCTTGTCGTGGAGTTTTTTGCCCTTACCGAGGCCAAGCTCCACTTTGACTCTCCCGTGCTTAAAGTATATCTTCGTGGCGATGAGGGTGTAGCCCTTTTGCTGAATAAGGCCGATTAATTTATCTATCTCTCGCTTGTGGAGCAGTAGCTTGCGCGTGCGCGTCGGGTCTACGTGGGCGAAGGTATCCGCTTGTTTGTATGGGGTTATGTGCGCTCCGACGAGGAAGATTTCACCACCGTGCACCCGTGCGTAACAGTCGAGAAGGTTGGCCTTGCCAAGGCGAAGTGATTTTACCTCACAGCCCTCAAGGCATATGCCGGCCTCATAGGTCTCTTCGATGAAGTAATCGTGGCGTGCCTTTTTATTCTGGCAGACTATCTTTATGGCCAATTTTTTGCTCCGTATTGAGTTCGTTAATTCGATTTACTTTTTATTATAGAAGTTATCTTCGGCATACGAGAGAGGTCTTCTCCCGACCGCTTTGAGTATATCGATATGGCGAGGTAGGTGAGTATCATCAGTGCCATCCCCAAGGCGGCCGAGGCGAGGTCTGCGTTCCACGTCTTTGGAAGAACTACATCCGCCAGAGCCTGCACAAGTACAACGCCTATAATGAAGCCTATCAGAGGGAAGAGGTATATGAGCAAGCCTGCTCTGATTACGGTCCCTGTGCCTACTGTAAAGTTAACCTCATCGCCGACCTTTGCGCCGACCGGGTTAAGGGCTTCGAGCTTTGCACTCTCGCCGTCAGAGTCGTGGCACATATCTTTTGTGCCGCAACCCTCGCAGGCCTCCGAGCGTTTGGCCTTGATGGTTGCCGTACCGGCCTCACCGCTACCCGAAGTTGCTATTATAGTGCCGTTTTCTTCTATCATTAAGTTATCGTAACAGAGAGGCCAGTTGTTTTCAAGTCCGCGAAGGTTATCTTTGCCGAGAGGGGTGAGTCGTGGTAGACTATGCGGATATGAAAAAAGCACCTTCAAA
>DAOVKH010000015.1 GCA_030631875.1 Deltaproteobacteria bacterium
GCCGTCTTCCTTATACTGCACTAAAACCTTCATGGTGTCGCCGATACCGCCGGGCATTATTAATTCTTTTATGGATTGATTATACCTTATATCTTCGATATTTTCCAGCGTCGGATCTAAAACTTCCTTAAGCTCCTCTAAGATACCCATTGACATAAGAAAATTACGTTGCGAGGTAAAGCCCAAGACCCGAAGGCCTGCCTCCGACCCCGCTCTCTTAACGGAACTGAAGTCAACGTGTGCGGTAATATCCTGAACTCCTACACGCTCGTAAGGCAACTCGTTTATGGTATGGCGGTAGTGGCAAAGTAAGGTTCCGCGAGGCCTGCCAAAGTAAAGCTCCTCGGTGGCCATACCGTAATCTATCGTAACCAGGAAGCCTTTATCTATAAGCTCTGCGGCTTCTCTTATCCACTCTGAGGCCTTAAGGGAAAGCTCTGCCGTACTACCCTCCATTAAGTACTCGCCGATAGCTGCTGCCTTGAAGTGCTCGATAACCCCCGCGGAGGGTTCTCTTAATACCTCTTTAAAGCGGCCTTCAGCTTCATCGAAGTCTACGAATATCTCCCTTAAAGAGCCGTCTCCCATAGCCGTAACCCTATGGAAGGCCAAGGCATCGAGGAGTTCGTTCGTATATATACAGCCCGTAAAGGGGGCTTCGGCCTTTAGCTCTTCAAGGCTCTTGTGCCAAGATATACGTCCGTCTTCAGTCGGTTCTTTATGGAGCTCGGTATTGTACTCAACTATGCGCACACTTAGAGCCTTAGATAGCTCAGGGTAAGTGCCGTCTGTCGTATTGTCTATCGTATTAACAATAACGTCCGTTAACCAGCCGCGCCCTGCCCCTGCCTCCACAATATAAAAACTCTCAGGAGAACCGACCAGCTCCCACATCTCAAGTATCTGGGCAGCTAACATCTTCGCAAGTAAGGGGCTTATGTCGATTGTCGTAACGTAATCGCCGCCGTCCCTGCCCCAGACCCCTGCCTCTTTTGGTCTGTAGTAGCCGCCCTTAGGGCTATATAGGGCTCGCTCCATAAAGTCGGCGAATGTTATCGCCCCTTCTGCCGATATATCGTCGGCTATAGCCCGTGCCAGAGGCGTTAATACGGCTTCGTCTCCGGGCTTCATATTATCTGCCTGCTTATATGGTAAGACCTTTGACCACGCAAGGCATCCACCCTGCAAGAGTTAATATTAATTCTCGACCTCAACGAATGCACTCCTCGGCGCTAAGC
Source organism: Deltaproteobacteria bacterium (assembly GCA_030631875.1). GTDB lineage: Bacteria > Desulfobacterota > GWC2-55-46 > GWC2-55-46 > DRQE01 > DAOVKH01. The sequence continues at coordinate 1,239 of DAOVKH010000015.1, forward strand.
AATCCGGGCATACGTCCGGAGGCTCCGGCCCCTCAAATAGATAGCCGCACTCCGTACAACGCCACTTCTTTATCTTTCCTTCTGTCATATTGCCTAAGTCTCCTCGTTCTATATAGAGTAAAAAATCTTTATCCCAAGACCGACTCCCAAGTATCGGCGTGGCCTTCTTCTTCGGCAAGGATCTCCTCCAAGAGACGCCTCGTAGTAATGTCGCCTGCCTTATCGCATATCTTTATATGTTCTTTATACCTCTTTATGGCGCCGTTCTCGGCGGCCAGATCATCGGCTACCATCTTCTTGAGCGTCCCGCCGCGCTTCGACGGCAGGGCCTTTTGGATGGGGATTCCGCCAAGGTAGGTAACACGCTCGGCAAGCTTCTCGGCGTGCTTCATCTCGTCTATGGCCGACTCCTTGAATATATGCACTATGGAAGGGCTCTCCATGCCGGCCGCCTCGTAGTGGTGTCCCATGTACTGCACGATGGCTCCGAGCTCAAAGGCTCTGTCTAAGTTCAGCAAGTCTATAATCTTCTTACTACCCTTCTTTGCCGCCATAAGTCCCTCCATGAATTGATTTATTTTACCTATAAGATCACACCGCTATATTAACCATTAAATAGGTATAGATGCAAGTCTTATCCAACGTGCGTCTTCCCCGCCTTTCCTTTGAAAAAACATCTCGAAATTATTACTCAAGATACCTCTTGCGCTAAGGTAAATATCGTCTAAACTATATATATATGGTAAACTATATATATGGGTATTCTGTATTAAGATTAAAGAGACCTTCTCCGGCCAAGCATCCAAGAAGCGGGCTCACAACTTTAAGTAATACTTACTTCTATATCTTTTAATAAATATCTTATTATGGAGAGCTCTTTAATATGGATTTTCGGGAGAAGGAAAACTTCTACGGCCGCATAAGGGTCGTTTGCGATCGTTTCGGTGATTATATTCAGCGAAACATCCTGCACAGAGCCTATCAGGGCTTATTTCACCGCGTACTTAGGCTCTCCATCGCCAAGAAGTTGCTCTTAAGCTATCTGCCATTGTCTATACTCCTGATAGTCATCTCTCTTTACTCTCTTTCACGCCTCGACAAACTAAATACAATAAATACCGCCGGATTACACACTCATATCCCCATGATGGATATAACCGAAGATATGTCCGACACATTATTGGACCAAGAGCTATACGCAGGGCGCTACGCCATAATGCAGAGCCCTGAGATGCTCGCCCTCTTCTGGGAGAAGAGTCAGGAGTTCGAAGACTTAACAAAGCAAATCGAAGCAATCATGGAAGGTGCGGATACTGTGATATCGAAAGACATCCTCTCCCTGCACAATAAATACAATGATCTGAATAACGAACTATTCAGCCTTACCGGTAAGACCACTCCAAAAGAAACCATGGCTATAGCCGACAGGATCGAGGCCGCTCAATCAGCAATCACCATACATATAGAGAATATACACGATAAGGCCTTAAGAGCACAGAACAGCGGCATACTAACTGCGACAGAGACCGGGCACAGAGCATTTCAAATACTCTCGCTTCTATGTGTGCTCGGCATAGTACTTGGAATCGGTACTGCCGCCATCATATCAAGGACTATATTCACCTCCATCAGAAAGCTCAAGAAGGCAACTAAGAGTGTCTCTAACGGTGAGTTTAAGAAGATGAAGATGCACGCTCCCATAGAAGACAACGACGAGCTCGGAGAGCTTGCCTATGCCTTCAACGATATGATAGCTCGCCTAAAAGAGCTTGATACCATGCACCTCGACATGAGCCCCCTGACGAGGCTTCCCGGAGGTGTAGCGATAGAGGATACCCTTAAGAAACGGCTGATAGAAAAACGCCCTGTATCGCTCTGCCTGGCAGACCTCGATAACTTTAAGGCCTTCAACGACAGGTACGGCTACTCAATGGGTAATGAGATGATAGTAGCCACGGCAGAGATTGTAAAGGCGGCGGTCAAGAAGCATGGCGGTCTCGATGACTTCGTCGGACACATCGGGGGCGACGACTTCATAGTAATAACCGCCCCAAAGAGCCATTCACGGATATGTACGGAGATAATTAAACGCTTTGACGATTTAGCCCCGAGCTTCTACTCTGAAGAAGACCGCGCACAAGGTTGCATCGAGGGTAAGACCCGACAAGGCCAAGATATATCCTATCCGCTGGCAAGCATCTCCATCGCCGTTGTAACCAACACTCACCACAACTTCTCATGCCACATAGAGATGAGCGAAGAGGTCGCCGAATTAAAGGGATGCGCAAAGGCCATAACGGGCAGTAACTTCGTGGTAGACAAACGCCGGGACGACTACGGGGCAGATAAAGCTATCAGCGAAGACCGAAGCCTGCACTAAATATAAAAAAGGAAGAAGGAGGACTTACCGTTAAATGAAAAAAAAGGCAGCCATAATAACCGCACTATTAATGATTATACTATCGACAACCTATGGATGCACGGCCACCTCAGGGAGCAATTATAATACACTAAAAGCTACCGACTTTAAGGCTCAAATAGCGAAAGAAAGGTCTGAAAAGGATTCCACACACCACTACAGGCTCGCCGTACTCTACTCGCACTACAATAACACAAGACCTGACTTCAAGGCGGCTATATCGGAGTTTAAAAAATTCCTTAAATCAAAGCCCAACAAAGGCAAACTCGTTGAAGAGGCTCGCTACAAGCTCGACTTATTAATCAGAATTGTTGGTAATAAAGAGACAATCAGGAAGCTTAAAGACCTCGATATGACGATAGAAAAACGCAGAAAAGACACGCTGTAGGGAAGATTAGTAATAGAATTAGATATCTGCCGTAACTACTTGTAATAATTAGAGTATTACATCGGCGAGCTCTGCCATGGAATCTATCAAAACATCGCATCCGCTCGCTCTAAGCTCTTCGGCAGACCTGAATCCGTATACGGCCCCGATGACATCAACGCCGCCGTCAGATGACTCGGAAGTGTTAACTCGAACGCTCTTTGCCGCCTCGACATCTACGGCGCTGTCGCCTATAAATACCACTTGGGAAGGCTCGAAACCAAGCTCTTCCATGACACGCTCTATTGGCTCCGGGTGCGGCTTCTTATTGGCGTAGGTATCGCCGCCGACGACCATTGAGAAAAGCCCTCCTAAGGCGAGCTTATCCACAATCCTCTCGGTCAAAGAGATTGGCTTATTTGTGACGATGGCAAGTGCCTTACCGCACTCTTTAAATTGCCTCAAGGTCTCCATAACGCCCGGATAAAATACCGTATCTACGACGAGGTGCTCTGCGTAGTGCGCAAGGAATACCTCCCGTGCCTTCGTTAATCCGTCTTTCGACATATCGGGCATCAACCCTTCAAGCAGTGGGCCAACGCCCCAGCCGATATGGGTCTTTATATGCTCCACCGTCTCTTGCGGGTAGCCCATATCTCTAAGCGTCATATTTGCGGCGTACGATATATCAAGGCTCGAATCTATGAGCGTCCCGTCGAGGTCGAATATCAAGAGATCTTTATTTCGGCTAAGTAAGCTCATACTACGCCCTCCTCTACTGTAATTAAGTTAGATCTAACCATGGCAAATAATACCACAACTGCTCTATGCGCTGGACAATATAAAGAGCTTTTGATAAAATTCATACTTTGACACAGCTAACCCTAAAAGAGACTTAACCTTACCGTCTCAAAGGATAGTGAGCTTTATGATAAGAGAGCCATTCGTTGCAGGGCAGTTTTACCCGAAGGATCCCGCCCTACTAAAAGATACGGTCGACAAGCTCCTTGGCACTGCCCGAAAGAGCATGCCTGCAATATCGCTACTGTCGCCACATGCGGGGTACATATATTCAGGAAGTATCGCCGGCAAGACATTCGCTCAAGTAGAGATACCTGATAAGGTCATATTAATAGGGCCTAACCACACAGGGCTTGGCGAACGCTTCTCTGTGATGGCAAGAGGCGCGTGGAAGATACCGCTCGGTGAGATTAAGGTAGACGAAAGCCTCGCCAAGGCCGTACTCGAAGGCTCTACACTAATGGCTCCGGATACCGAAGCGCACGCCCAGGAGCATAGCCTGGAGGTAATGCTTCCTTTTATATACAGGCTAAACCCAAGTGTAAGTATTGTTCCGATAACGGTAATGAACGCAAACTTTGAAGCATGCCAAGATATCGCCTCGGCCATTGCAAGGGCCATATCAGCGTGCAGCGAAGATGTGCTTATAGTTGCCAGCACCGACATGAACCACTTTGAATCAGAAGAGATTACTCAGAGAAAAGACAGCCTTGCGATAAAAGAGATACTGAAGCTCGACGCAAAGGGGCTTCTTCGTATAACTACAAGAGAATCCATATCCATGTGTGGCGCGGTACCCGCGACAATAGCGATTCTTGCGTCAAAGGAACTCGGCGCAAAGACGCCAAGCCTCATAGGACACCAAACGTCCTTTGAGACAAACGGAGACGCCGAGAATGTAGTTGGCTACGCCGGAGTTGTGATACGCTGATTATAACTTTTAAATAAAACAAGAAAATACAAAAAGGAAATATCTCAAAAATGACCGTACGCACACGTTTCGCACCCAGCCCTACAGGATACCTCCACATAGGAGGCGCACGCACGGCACTATTTAATTACCTCTTCGCCCGCCACCACGGCGGCAAGTTCATACTTCGCATAGAAGATACCGACCTTGAACGCTCGACCGAGGAATCCACCCAAGCCATCTTCGACGGCATGGATTGGCTGGAGATGGATTACGACGAAGGGCCGTTCTATCAGAGTAAACGCTCCGACTTATATAGAGAAGCCGCTCTTAAGCTCTTAGATAAAGGACTTGCATATAAGTGCTTCTGTACGGCCAAAGAGCTAACGGAAAGACGCGAAGCGGCCATGAAGGAAGGCCGCGCGCCTCGCTATGACCGCCGTTGCCGCGATATTAAAGACGCAGGCGAGCAGGAAGGCGCGCCCTATACCGTAAGGTTTAGAATTCCCGAAGGTAAGACAATATTTAAAGACCTCATAAAAGGGCCTATTGCCATAGAGCACGTCGAGATAGAAGACCTCGTAATGCTCCGTAGTGACGGTACTGCTACATACAACCTGACCGTCGTCGTAGACGACGCAACTATGAATATAACGCACGTAATACGCGGCGACGACCACATAAACAACACCCCAAAGCAGATACTTATGTACGAGGCTCTGGGCTACGACCTGCCCGAGTTCGCACACCTTCCAATGATACTCGGCAGCGATAAGAAACGCCTGAGCAAGCGCCACGGCGCAGGCTCTGTAACCGAGTACCATGACCTGGGCTACCTCTCGCACGCCCTAATAAACTACCTGGCACGCCTTGGCTGGAGCCACGGCGATGACGAGATATTCTCTATGGAGGAGTTAATAGAGAAGTTCTCCCTCGATAGTGTCGGTAAATCTTCGGGCGTATTCAACCCTGAGAAGCTACTGTGGTTAAACCACCACTACATAAAGACCTCTACGGCCAAGGAACTCTCAGCCGATATAATCGAACGCCTAAAGAAGACGGGCGTAACCGTAGAAGAAGGCTCACGCATAGAGGCCATCATAGACGGCGAGAAGGAACGCTCAAAGACCCTTATAGAGATGGTCGAGGCCATTGGCTTCTACTTTAAAGACAAGGTCGAATACGAGGAAAAGCCCGCCAAAAAATTCCTAAAGCCCGAAAAAGCGTTGGCTCCGCTCGAAGCTCTGAGAGAGGCTCTGGCAGATATCGACGACAGCTCATTTGACGCAACACAGATAGAATCGGCCTTTCAGGGTCTCTTGGATAAATTCGAGCTTAAGCTCGGAAAGCTCGCCCAACCCGTACGAGTCGCCCTGACCGGTACGAGCGTTAGCCCCGGCATATTCGAGACCATCGAAGCCATGGGCAAAGATATGACCATCGACCGCCTCACCGAAGCGATAAGCTACATGAAGGCACTACCTCCGAGCGCAGAATAACCCGCCAAGATAACTCACTACAAACGAAGACTTACAAATTTACCCACAACAAATAAGGCTCTCTTTGGAGAGCCTTATTTGAGCTTCACCCTCCCCATTCGGCATGCTCCGTCAAGCTCCAGCCAACTTGACATAAGTACTTAATTATGCTTAAATATCTGTCTTCTAATATCATATTAAATAGTGATTGAGAGAACTTATGTTATTTAAAAAAGTGCTTGTAGCAAACAGAGGCGAGATAGCCACTCGTGTCATAAGAGCCTGTAAGGAGCTTGACATCCCGACCGTTGCCATCTACTCGGAGGAGGACTCAACGGCTCTGCACGTCAAGAAGGCCGACGAGGCCTATATGGTAGGCCCGGGGCCAATAGAGGGCTACCTGAACGTCCACAGGGTCGTGGATCTGGCAAAGAAGGTCGGAGTAGATGCCATACATCCCGGCTACGGCTTCCTATCCGAAAACCCACGCCTGCCTGCGGTATGCGAGGCACGAGGAATCACATTCATAGGCCCTTCGAGTAAGGCCATCACCGATATGGGAGACAAGGTAACGGCGCGCGCCATTATGAAGGCCGCCGGAGTCCCCATACTGCCCGGCACGAAAGACCCTGTCACCAATACAGACGAAGCCCTCATAAAGGCCAGAGAGATTGGCTACCCCGTAATGGTAAAGGCTTCGGGCGGAGGCGGCGGACGAGGCCTTCGCATAGTAGAGAACCCAAGCGAGCTTAAGGGCGCGCTTGAAAGTGCTGCGAAGGAATCAAAGGCGGCATTCGGCGTATCCGATATATTTATAGAAAAATACCTCGAACGCCCTCGCCACATAGAGTTTCAAGTATTAGCCGACAAGCACGGCAATGTCATACACTTGGGCGAGCGTGATTGCTCCATCCAGCGTCGTCACCAAAAACTCGTTGAGATAGCACCGTCGCTCGTCTTGGACGAAGACCTGCGCCGTCGTATGGGTGAGGCCGCCATACTCGCCGCAAGGAGTGTAGATTACACAAATGCCGGAACGGTTGAATTCTTACTCGATAAAAACAAAAACTTTTACTTTCTCGAAATGAACACGCGCATTCAGGTCGAACACCCTGTGACCGAAGAGGTAACGGGCATAGACCTCGTAAAGAAGCAGATCGAGATAGCGGCAGGCGAAGAACTTACCGTTAAGCAAGAAGACGTCAAGTTCTCAGGTTTTGCCATAGAGTGCAGAATAAACGCCGAAGACCCGAAGAACAAGTTCGTACCGAGCTTCGGTAGGGTTACGGCCTACTACTCCCCCGGCGGCATAGGGGTTAGGATAGACGGTGCCGTATATAAGGACTACGTCATCCCCTCGTGCTACGACTCGATGATAGTCAAGCTCATCACATCGGGCTCGACGTGGCAGGAGACGGTTAAGAGGATGGACAGATCTCTCGAAGAATTCGCAATCAGGGGTGTGAAGACGACGATACCTTTCCTGCGTAACATCATGAACGACGAAGACTTCAAGAACGGAGACTTCGATACCGCTTATATAGACAGAAAACCGGAACTCATGGAATACTACGAGTACGCCGAACCGACAGACCTTGTAGCGGCAATATCAGCCGCCATAGCCGCATACCACGGTTTTTAATAAAAGGAGATATCATGCCTGCAAAGAAGAAGATAGCCCACAAGACGACAAGGGGCAAGAGCAAACTCAGAAAGACACTATCAAAGGCCTCGCTCACGACGAACACTAAGAAGGCCTACATAACAGATACCGTCCTTAGGGACGCCCATCAGTCGCTCTTGGCTACGAGGCTTCGCACCGAAGATATGTTGGATGCGTGCAAGATGCTCGACAAGATCGGTTACTGGAGCTTAGAGGTATGGGGCGGAGCGACATTCGACTCCTGTCTGCGCTTCCTAAAGGAAGACCCTTGGGAGAGGCTCAGGACACTCAGGAAGGCTCTGCCAAATACGCGCCTTCAGATGCTCCTTCGCGGGCAAAACCTCGTCGGATACAGGCACTACGCCGACGATGTTGTGAGAAAATTCGTCGAGCTTGCCGTATCTAATGGCGTAGACGTATTCAGGATATTCGACGCCCTGAATGACACACGTAACTTAGAGGTCGCCATAACGGCGGCCAAGGACGCGCGCGCCATAGTCGAAGGAACTATCAGCTATACGACAAGCCCCGTCCATACGCACGACAAGTTCGTAACACTTGCGAAAGATTTAGCCAATATGGGTGCGGACGTCATATGTATAAAAGACATGGCCGGTTTGCTTACACCACAGAACGCCTTTGACCTCGTAAAGAAGATTAAGCGTAAGGTGAAGCTCCCCATACACATGCACTCGCACGATTCATCCGGCCTTGCATCAATGAGCTACCTAAAGGGCATCGAGGGCGGAGCCGACATAATAGACACCGCCATATCGTCGTTAGCCTCAGGCACGTCTCAGCCGCCTACCGAATCAATGGTTGCGGCCCTTAAAGACACGCCTTACAATACGGGGCTAAGTATGAGCCTCCTTGGCGAGGTTGCCGAGTACTTTAAGAAGATTAGAAAGAAGTATAGCCGCTTTGAGACCATATACTCAGGCGTTAATACAAAGACGCTCGTCGTTCAAGTCCCGGGCGGCATGATATCCAACTTGGCTCTACAACTTAAAGAGCAAGACGCCATAGACCGTATGGATGACGTCCTCGACGAGATTCCGCGCGTAAGGAAAGACATGGGATACCCGCCACTCGTAACACCTTCGAGTCAGGTCGTCGGCACTCAGGCCACACTCAACGTCTTAACGGGCGAGCGGTATAAGGTTATCACCAGTGAGACACGTAATTACTTTAAAGGCCTCTACGGTACGGCCCCGGGCAGGATAAACCCACAGGCACGTAAGAAGGCCATAGGCGATGAAAAGCCCATTAAGTGCCGTCCGGCAGACCTACTTGAGCCGGAGCTCGATAAACTCGCAGAGGAAGCAGGAGATAAGATAAAGAGCCCGGAAGATCTGCTCACTTATGCGCTCTTCCCCATGGTCGCAATGGACTTCTTTGAAGCACGCGCCGCGGGCACACTTGAGCCTGAATCCCTTGAAGACCCGGATGGAGCGCAATCTAAGACACCCATGCACCTGGCACCGAGTGAATTCAATATAACCGTACATGGCGAGAGCTATAGCGTCAAGGTCGCCGGAGCGGGTCATATGGTAGACGGTAAACGCCCATTCTTCCTTAAGGTAAATGACCGCTTGGAAGAGGTAGTCGTCGAATCACTTCAGGAGATAATACCTACTACGGCAGGAGTGCTCGAGAGCGAATCCATACCGCAAAGTGTCAGGCCAAAGGCCAAGGGCGAAGGCGACGTTACGACACCTGTTCCCGGTAAGGTTACTTCAATAAAGATTGCCGTCGGCGATAGCGTCACAGAGGGCGATACCGTCCTTACCGTCGAGGCCATGAAGATGGAGAACGAAGTCCATACGCCGATAAGCGGTGTAGTTAAGAGGATACTCGTAAAGGTCGGCTCGGACGTAAACCCTGACGAGACCTTGATGGAAATAGCACCGGAGTAATAATAGATCTGACCACAGTAGGTGCGCCCTCAGAGAGAGGGCGCACCTGTAAAAACAAAAGCTTTCAGAGAATCTAACTGAGGCCTCTTTTATCCCGCGAAAGCCTTCTTAAAAATATGTCTTCTATCCCCGCAACAATCATCTCAACGGTAATACCCGTCTTCTCCATAATAGGGTTGGGTTACGTATTTGCCCGCTTCAAGAAGATAAGCTTCGACTCGATAATAGAGATACTCCTCTATATAACGATACCGGCGCTCGTCATATCCTCCATATCAAAGAGCCCTATAATCCTCGGCGAGTTCGGCCTAATCGCCATATCCGTCGCAATAATAGTCGCCGTAACAGCACTCGCAAGCTACATATACCTGCGCATAACTAAGCAGCAGGGGCAACGAGGGTTTTACCTTACGACCATATTCATGAATGCAGGCAACCTCCCCTTCCCGTTAGCGTTTCTGGCATTCGGCGACGAAGGCTTGGCCATCACAATACTATTCTACATAGTAATCAGCGTACTCGTATATACGCTCGGCATATATATCGCAAAGGGTTCCGACGGTATGGGGGAGATGCTGAAACTTCCGCTCCTATACTCGGTCATATTGGCCGTCGGATTAAACCTGTCGGGATATAGGTTGCCCGAGCCGATAATGACTACCTGCGAGATGTTAGGTGTCGCCACAATACCATTGATGCTTATAGCACTTGGCTATCAGCTCTATTCAACTAAGATCACGCACCTGCGTGAGAGCTTCGCGGCATCGTTCATACGCATAGCGGTGGGGCTTGGTGGCGGATTCCTGGCGGTAACCATACTCAATATCGACGGGCTCTTGAGGCAGATAATACTACTCTCCTCTGTAATGCCTTCGGCTGTCATAACATTTATCTTCAGTTACCGCTATAATGTACAGAGCGAACTCGTAGCCTCAACCGTATCGATGAGCACACTTATCAGCATAGTAACTATACCGGCACTCTTCATATGGATACTCTGAATGCGAATCCAATGCTGTGCTTTTTATTAGAAATAGACTATAATTACACTGTACTTAGAATTATAACTTCTGAAAGGGCTAACCTTAAGGCGTGTCTAAGAATATACTCTCATTAATGTCAATACTAATATTACCGCTCCTGAGGGCATTCCTGATGGGATGCTTTTTAGTGCTTCCGATTGAGGGGCTCTTGAAGCTCAACTTCTACACCATTGAGCTTACGAGGAGTTCCTTCGGTGTCTTTCTCTTAACGGTACCGGTGGTTATATGGATAGCCTACTACGTCCCCTTCCTATTCCTCTTCGGTAAGAACGAACGCTTCTCAGCTATACGTGAGCTTTCAGCAACTCTATGGCCTCAGGCATCAGCGGCCATAGTGCTGACGCTAATAGTACTCTTCACCAAGCTAACCTTGACTTGGGTAATCGCAACACTCGTATTGTCGATACTCGTATCGCTCTTAGTATTTATCTATGAGATACGCCTATTCGGCCAAAGAATAAGCGAAGTAAAGGGCTTCTCCCCCAAGAAGAGCCGCATAACCGCCGCCTTAATCTTCGTCATCGTACCGGTCGTCGTAACGCTAATAGTAGACGCTGTAATCTGATTGTGAGGTTGTAGGATAAGGAGACTTATTCAGATTAAGTACGTCGAACGACGGACCTTGAAAGATAACAAAGAAGACGGGCAATTATCACAGCCACACAAACCCAGCGGCAAAGAGAAGTCTTCGTAATCAAGGCTATGGAAGGGCTCAGGAGTGAGTCGTACTTTTAAGTACGTCGAACGACGAAGCCCGCACCATAACGCAGAGTACGGAGACTTATCGCGACGCAAATACTACTCGACACTTATAGCATAACCCTTTTTTTCAACAACACTACCGATAACAACCCCCTCAACGCCACCCTCTTTAAGTGCCGCTAAGAGTGCCTCTACCCTCGCCTCACTAACTGAAATAAGAAGACCGCCTGAGGTCTGCGGATCATGCAAGAGCATCTCAAGGTCTTTGCCAACACTCTCTAAAACCTCTACGGAATCCTTAAGGAATTCACTATTGGTCTCTATGGCTCTCGGCCTGTTCTTGCGCTTTGCTACGAGCCTCAGAGCGTCGTCGAATAAGGGCACGTCATTTGAACGTATGACGAGTGTCTTACCCGAGCCGTCTGCCATTTCAAAGGCGTGACCAAGGAGGCCAAAGCCTGTAACGTCGGTCAGGGCACTTGCCTCGAAGTCGAGCGCGCACCTTGAGGCAACTTTATTTAACGTCCTCATCGAGGTAAATACCTCTTCTCCGTCGGCTTCTGAATATTTGCCGTTCTTTATGGCACTCATTATAACGCCTATGCCAAGTGGCTTAGTAAGTACAAGTACGTCTCCCGCCTTGGCCGTTGAGTTCCTTATTATATTATCGATATCAACGAGCCCTGAGACCGAGAGGCCGAACTTAACCTCGGCGTCTTCTATGGAGTGTCCGCCCGCAAGGACGGCTCCGGCTTCCTTTAACTTATCGGTAGCACCCAACATAATTTCACTCAAGATCTCCAGCGGAAGTTTCTTAGGAAAACATACGATGGCCGTTGCGAAGTTTGGCTCTCCACCCATGGCGTATATATCGCTAAGGGCGTTGGCCGCAGATATTTCTCCAAATGTATAGGCATCGTCTACTATCGGCGGAAAGAAATCCAGGCTCGTAACTATGGCGCGCGTCTCGCTCACACGATATACGGCCGCGTCGTCGGCCGTCTCAGGGCCGATCAATAGGTCTTTGTCATCCGGTTTTGGCAATCGATGCAGAACCTGCATCAGGGCGTCGGCGCCCATCTTGGATGCTCATCCGGCACAGCTTGCGTAACTCGTAAGTTTTATCTTTTTCCCAGTATTCATTATGTATTCACCCTGTACTTACCTTAGTATTAAATATACCCGTAAATTTTATATATGGCAAGCCCTGCGTACTCCCAAAGGACTTCTCTTAATAGTACCATCCTCTCAAGGGCACTGTCCCTAAATGGTGTATGGTCTGCAACGGGAGCGGCACTGCATGAAAGGTCAAGCTTCTTTGCCACACGCATGGCCCTATACATGTGCGTCGGCGAAGTAACGAGCATACAACTCTCAAGAGCTCTCGTCTTCATAAATTTTTGTGCGAAGAGTACATTCGAGTAAGTGTGCGTAGAGTCTTTATCTAAATGTAACGCCGCCTTGTTGAGTCCAAGCCTTACGGCTGCGTCATACATTATCGCCGACTCGGTTACGTCTATGGCAGAGGAGTCCTCTGAACGGCTAAGCGTATGGGCAAGCTTTGAGGTAACGTCTGTAATCGA
>DAOVKH010000226.1 GCA_030631875.1 Deltaproteobacteria bacterium
AACTCCGGCGGCTTTGAGCATAACGCCCAGAGCCTTCGCATAGTAACAGAACTGGAACATCGCTACCACAGCTTCCGTGGGCTTAACCTCACATGGGAGGTGCGCGAAGGCATAATCAAACACAACTCAGAGCACGACAACCCAACTCAAAGAGAGAGCTACGAGATGGACAGATCCCCGTCGCTCGAAGCGCAGATAGTCGACTTAGCCGACGAGATAGCCTACAACAACCACGACATAGACGACGGACTATCTTCGCAGATGATCAACACCGCTCAACTCAAAGATATCGAACTATGGCAGGAGAACTTCGAGGAGGCCTCCAGAGCCTTCCACGGTGCGACGGATAAGATAATAAGACACCAGACCGTCATCAGAATAATCAACTCTCAGGTAACGGACTTGGTCAACAATATACGAAAGACTCTCGAAGGTCATAATATCGACTCCATAGATGCGGTAAGGGACTTCGGGAAGAACCTCGCGCGCTTTAGCGACAAGATGGAGGCAAAGAACGCGCGCATGAAACGATTCCTCAAAGAAAATCTCTACCACCACTACCGCCTCCTTAGAACGGCAGATAAGGCCGAACGCATAATCGGCGCGATATTCGACATATACGCAAATAAGCCGGAGCTCTTGCCGCCGCATTACCTGACGGATAGGGAGAATACAGAGGGTAAGCGCCTGATATGCGACTACATGGCGGGGATGACCGACCGCTTTGCCTTGGATGAATATAAGAGGCTCTTCGATCCATATGAAAAGATATAGGCCCTACGAAAAAATATAGGCCGTATGAAAAGATTTAGGCCCTATGAAAAGACATAGGCCGTACGAAAAATTTATTGCCCAACGACGGTTGCATAACGGTCGTGATAGTGTTAGAAGTTAGATACCAATTCGATCTACCAATCCAATTACCAACTCAATAAGAATAGGAGAGACAGATGGGAATACTTGACGGTAAGAAGGCCATAATATTCGGCGTTGCCAATGAAAAGAGCATTGCATGGGCCATAGCAGAGAAACTACACTCCGAAGGATGCGAACTGGCATTTACCTTCGTCGGCCCGGCCCTGGAAAAACGCGTGCGTCCGCTGGCCGCCTCCATCGGTGCCGAGATAATCCTGCCATGCGACGTAACTAACGACGAAGAGATTCATGGTGTATTCCGCACCATAAGTGATAAATGGGGTAAGCTCGACATACTCGTCCACTCGGTGGCCTTTGCCAATAAAGAAGACCTCAAGGGGCGCTTCTCCGATACCTCCAGAGAAGGATTCAAGACGGCACTTGAGGTAAGTGCCTACTCGCTCGTAGCCATCGCCAAAGAAGCCGCCCCGCTCATGGAAGGCCATGAGAGTAGCATCATCACACTCTCCTACCTTGGAAGCGAACGCGTAGTTAAGAACTATAACGTAATGGGTGTTGCCAAAGCGGCACTCGAAGCAAGTGTCAGATACTTGGCGGCAGACCTCGGACGCCTTGGCATCAGGGTGAACGCCATATCGGCCGGACCAATTAAAACGCTCGCCGCTATGGGCATCTCAGGCTTTGGAGAGATTCTAAATACTGTAAAGGAAAATTCCCCTCTTAAGCGCAACGTCACACTCGAAGATATCGCAAGGACGGGACTATACTTGTCAAGCCCTCTATCGAGCGGCATGACAGGAGAGATACTCTATGTAGACTCCGGCTATAACATAATGGCAACAACGTAAAGGGGCTGACCACTACCTCTATGCGCATAATCGCCGACCTGCACATACACACAGAGTACTCGCGCGCCACGAGTCCGCAGATGACACTGCCTACAATAAGCACCTGGGCACGGCGCAAGGGTATAAGTGTTGTAGGCACCGGAGACTTTACCTTTCCGGCACACCTCAAGGCCATAGAAGAAGAACTCGAAGAGCGCGAAGACGGTCTCTTTACACTAAAGAGCGAAGCTACAAAAGACGATGCCCCGCGCTTCATGCTAACGACCGAGGTCAGCAACATCTACAAGCTCGGCGATAAGACCCGTAAGGTTCACAGCCT
>DAOVKH010000130.1 GCA_030631875.1 Deltaproteobacteria bacterium
ACACGCACAAGGCCGGCCGTCTCAGGAGAAGACGGCAAGCGCGCCCTTATGGTCGCGGCACAGATACAGGAAAAAACCGAGAGTTCTTTAAGAAAGATTCAAAAAAATCTTTAAATATATATGAGAGGTAAAGAGGCAAAGGAGTACACCTTTGCCTTTATTTTTTTAATATAAAGATCTGTGAAAGAAAAGTTTGCCAGATAATAGAGCCTATAAGATACTGATGGTTAGCGGCGAGGCCTCCGGCGATAAACACGGAAGCTCCCTCATAAAAGCCCTCAAAGAACTCGACCCGTCGATAGATATTCACGGCATGGGGGGAGATTCTATGATAAACGCCGGCCTTAAGGGCATAAACTCAAAGGAGCTGTCGGTCGTCGGCATAACCGAGGTTGCCGCCAAATTGCCGGTTATATTCAAGGCATATAATCAACTCAAGGCACTCTTACGGAAAGAACGCTTCGACGCCGTCGTACTCATTGATTACCCGGACTTTAACCTTCGCTTCGCAAAGGCGGCTGTAAAATCCGGTGTGCCCATCGTATACTACATAAGCCCGCAGGTATGGGCGTGGCGTAAGGGGCGCATCAACCTCATACGGCGTGTCGTAGATAAGATGCTCGTCATACTTCCCTTTGAGGAGGCCATATATAAGGACGCAGGCGTTTCGGTCGAGTATGTCGGAAACCCTCTATATGAAGAGACCTCTTCGACATTAACAAAGGACGAAGCAAGAGAAAAGCTCTCCCTTAATAAAGATAAGACGACCTTGGCACTATTACCTGGGAGCAGAACCGAGGAGGTTACGAGGCTTCTGCCAACTATGCTAAAAGGCGTTGAATTGCTGAAAGGCGTAAAGGACTTTGAATTACTTCTGCCTGCGGCAGATACGATAAAAGACAAACTCTTAGATGAATTATTGAGTAAAACCCCGTTGACGGTGCGAGTGATAAGGGGAGACTTCCGCTCTGTGGTCAAGGCCTCGGATGCCGTGGTCGTAGCTTCGGGGACGGCAACACTTGAAGTGGCACTCCTTGAAACACCGATGGTCATAGTATACAAGGTCTCAACTACCTCTTATATGGTTGGACGGTTGCTCATAAACCTCGAAAATATCGGCCTACCAAATATCGTCGCAAAGGAACGTGTGGTCAACGAATTAATTCAAGGCAACGTAACGCCAGAAAATATCGCGCGTGAGATAGGCTTACTCTTAAACGACAATACAAGGATAGAAGCCGTAAAAGAGGGCTACGCGCGAATAATAGATACCCTTAAGACGGATGCTCCGGCTAATATACAGGCGGCCAAGGCCGTATTAAATGTTTTAGAAGAGAAAAGAAAAAACAACCCATGAAGATATACCTGCGTCTATTAAAGTACGTCCGCCCATATAAGGGCATCGTCGCCCTGGCCTTTGTATTTATGTTCATCTTTGCGCTTGCTAACGGCGCATTGGTATACCTTACGGGGCCTGCCATAAAGACACTATTTTTACCGGGAGACGGTACAACGACCGTCATCCCATTTGACCTGATAACCATACCGGCCGACAGCCTCGCCTTCTTCATACCGATTGCGATAATAATCACGGCCATACTAAAAGGCTTCAGCTCTTACGGCAATACATTTTGCATGGGCTACGTCGGCCAGCGCATAATAACCGACATCCGCCGCCTGCTCTATAAACACATACTGCATCTTCCCATAAAGTACTTTATAGAAAACCCAAGCGGTACGCTCATAACAAAACTAACTCTCGACATAAACCTCCTGCAACGCGCAAGTGTCGAAGCATTCACAAAGGCATCGAAGCAGGTACTGACCCTCATGGTGCTCATAGCCGTCATCTTCGGCAAGGACTGGCACTTGGCCATTGTCGCCTGCATAACCTTTCCGCTGACCGTCTACCCTGTCATGCGTCTGGCACGCTCAATGAAACGCGCGACAAAGAAGGGCCAGGTTACGATGGGCGCGCTCACGTCTATACTCACCGAGTCGATTACGGGCGTTAAGGTGGTAAAGGCCTTCGGCATGGTGGATTATGAGACAGGCCGCTTTGACTCTGAGAACAGACGTTACAGCCGCTACAGAATTAAGATGATAAAGATACGAGGCATCTCAACGCCCCTCATGGAAACAATCGGTGCCGTCGGATTTGCCGCCACCATATGGTATGCGACATACAGGATCTCTGCCGGATTGCTTCTGCCTGAAGACTTCATAACATTCTTCATCGCCGTCATAATGCTCTACGCTCCCGTTAAGGCACTGAACGGACTGCACCTGAACATACAACAAGGCATAGCCTCGGCAGAGCGTGTATTCGACCTCTTCGACGAAGAGAGCGAGCCTATAGAGACCAAAGATAAAGAAGCACTCAACGGGCTTAACAACTCCATCGACTTTAATGACGTATCGTTTGCCTACAATGATACTTTGGTCTTAAAGAACATAACGCTAAAGGTAAAGAAAGGCGAGTGCGTGGCCATAGTCGGATCGAGCGGGGCCGGAAAGACAACCTTCATAAACCTGATACCTCGCTTCTACAACACTACCTCAGGCACGCTCGCAATCGACGGCCAAGATATTCAGAGTTTGACACTCGCCTCACTTAGAGATAATATAGCGATGATATCTCAAGAGGTCATCCTCTTCGACGATACTGTACGGAGCAACATTGCCTACGGCAAGGAAGAGACATCGATAGAAGATGTTAGACGTGTGGCAAGGCTTGCCAATGCAGATGCCTTCATAACAAAGCTTCCCCATGGTTACGATACGATTATCGGAGAGCACGGTGCGAAGCTCTCGGGCGGAGAGAGGCAAAGGTTATCCATAGCGCGCGCGATGCTTAAGGGAGCGCCCATACTAATAATGGACGAAGCGACTTCCGCCCTCGACGCCGAATCCGAGCAGGCCGTACAATTGGGACTTAAGAACCTCATGGCCGACCGCACGACATTCGTCATAGCGCACAGGCTCTCTACGGTACGCAATGCCGACAAGATAATCGTAATGAAGAAGGGCGAGATAGTCGAGACAGGCTCGCACGCAGAGCTATTGGATTTGGACGGCGAATACGCAAGGCTCTATAATATTCAATTTAAGGAAGAAGGAAAGACATAAGATGAAGGCACTCTTAAATAATCTGACACTTATAATCGCGCCCTTTGTGGCATCTATATATATACGCTTCCTGGCCTTCACCATGAAGATTACCTATGTAAACTTCGAGGGCTACAGAAAACATATAAAAGAAAACAAACAGCTCATACTCGCCTTCTGGCACAGTCGCCTCATGCTCATGCCTTACTCATATCCGGGTAAGGGCATAACCGTACTCGTAAGCCAGCACCGCGACGGAGAACTCGTGGCGCGCGCAATGAATTACTTTGGCATCAAGGCCGTACGCGGCTCGACGACCAGAGGCTGGTTCAAAGGAATCAAAGGGCTTCTAATGGCTGTAAAGAACGGCAGGGATATAGCTATAACTCCAGACGGTCCAAAAGGGCCAAGGTGTGTGGCACAATTAGGCACAATACAGATTGCGGCCAAAACGGGTCTGCCGATATATCCGGTGGCCTTCAATGTCTCTAAAAAAAAACTCTTACCAGCTGGGATCACTTCATAGTACCGCACCCATTTGCTAAGGGTGTCTTCATAGCGGGCGAGCCGATAGTAGTCGATAAAAAAAATACGACCGAAACGCTCGAGGAAAAATGCCTCCAACTTGAAACGGCCTTAAATGAACTCACCGAAGAGGCCGACAATTACTTCACTAATAAAAATTAAGAACCCCTCATCAATATGGTACTAATCCTATACGACATATTCATCTGCCTATCGATAGTACTCCTGCTTCCGTACTTTCTCTTTAAGATGATATTCCATAAGAAGTACCGTAGCGGTATCTTCGAACGATTCGGTATTATAGGTAAGAAGAAGCTCGCACCCTTAAAGAATTCAGAGGTCGTGTGGTTTCACGCCGTAAGTGTCGGAGAGACAAAGGCCGTCATACCTCTCTTAAAAGCATTCAAAGCTCAACGCCCGAATACAAAGATATTATTCTCTACCGTTACGAGGACAGGTCAGCGAGTCGCCGAAAAAGAATGCGCCGACTTCATAGACGCGCTCATATACTTTCCGATAGACCTCTCATGGGTAGTTAAGTCAATCATAAGGCGCGTAAGACCAAAGGCTCTGATAGTCGTTGAAAAAGAGATATGGCCGAATATCGTTGCCATCATGCGGAAACGCTCCATACCGGTGGCCGTGGTGAACGGTTCTATCTCAGATAAGTCATTTAAGGGATACAAGCGCGCAGGATTTATCTTCAGACGCACCTACGGTGCGTTATCTTTATTTTCAGGCATCACAGAACTTGATACGAAGAAGGCCGTAACGCTCGGCACACCACAGGCCAATGCCACAACGAGCGGTAATCTAAAGTTCGATATGACTCCGCCTGAAGAACTCTCACTTGAAGAAGGCGGGACGATTCAGGAAACATTGAGGATTAACGACAAGGATTTGGTAATAGTCGCCGGCAGTACTCACGCAGGTGAAGAAGTACTCATACTTGAGGCATTTAAAGAACTCTTAAGCTTCTTTCCTAAACTAAAACTCATCATAGCACCAAGGCATCCCGAACGCTTCGCAGAGGTAGAGTCGATCGTACGCGCTACTGCTATTCCATATATAAGAAGAAGCCGCGGTGCTGAGGATTCAACCGACCATAAGGTTATCATCCTCGACACACTCGGCGAGCTTGGTGCCATATACAACTTAGCGACCGTTGCCTTCATCGGCGGCACACTTGTAGACACAGGAGGCCACAACCTCCTCGAGCCGGCACTCTTCAGAAAGCCCGTCATATACGGCCCGTATCTAAAGAGCTACCGCTACATGGCCGAGATTATGGAGGCAAAGGGCGCAAGCCGTCGCATAAAAGAAGCGACCGCTGAAAGGGTACTTAAGGTGCTTAAGAAACTACTCACCGACAAAGACCTGAGAGAAGAGATGGGGC
>DAOVKH010000140.1 GCA_030631875.1 Deltaproteobacteria bacterium
AAGAAGCTCAACGCGACCGATAACCTTGAGCTTGTTAATAAGAGCCTTAATTAAATAAATTATAAGGGGTTTTATACAATGATAATAGCGACACAGATAAAGGTCGGCATGACGATACTCTATAAAGGCACGCCGCATAAGGTTATGAGCACTAAGCATATAACTCCGGGCAAGGGCAGGGCGAGCATGCAGACAAAGCTAAGAAACCTTACGACCGGCCTTAGTTGCGAGAATAGATTCCGCACAGATGAAAAGATAGAGCGAGCCATACTCAAAACATGTGAGATGGAGTACCTCTATGAAGGCGACGGAGATTATGTATTCATGGATACGGAATCTTACGATCAGATGAACCTTACTAAAGACACACTCGGAGATACTACCGATTACTTAGTCGCTAATGTTAAGTTTATGGTTGAGTTCTATGATGGCGCGCCGGTAGGCGTTAAAGCACCTAAGATAGTCGAGCTTAGGATAACCGATACGCCGCCGAATATAAAAGGTGCTACAGCGTCGTCTTCGCAGAAGCCCGCTACGCTTGAGACAGGGCTTGTCGTCGGTGTTCCTCCATTTGTAGAGACCGGAGAGTTGATACGTGTCGACAGTGAAGAGGGCAAGTACGTGGAGCGTGCCAAGTAGTAGGTCTAAGCATGTCATAGCCGTGAGGTTTACTTAAGTGTCTTCTGATAAAGTGTCCACTACCACCGCATCGCCCCCTTCTATTGAAGAGAAGATAAAAGCTCTGCCGACGACACCCGGCGTATATATTATGAAGGGCGGCAAGGACGCTTCGAGCATACTCTACATAGGCAAGGCCAAGAACCTGCGCTCAAGGGTTCGTTCCTACTTCCGTAAGACCGGTGATACTCGCTATGCCGCGCGTTTTCTCTCAGAGAAGACCAAGGACGTAGACTGCATAGTTACCTCGTCGGAAAAAGAAGCACTGATATTAGAAGACACCCTCCTTAAGAAGCATAAACCACGCTACAATATCCGCCTGAAGGACGACAAGACCTACGTCAGCATTAAGTTAAGTGTACAGGAAAAATTCCCCCGTATAATGATAACCCGTAGTATCGTCAGCGATGGCGCACGTTACTTTGGTCCTTACGGCTCTGCCAAAGGGGTTCGTGAAACGCTTAAGTTTCTAAGAACCATCTTCCCGTTATGCGTATGCACGCCTCATAAGTTCAGGAATAAGACTCGTCCATGTCTCGATTATCAGATGCGGCTATGTTCGGCTCCGGCCGTCGGGCGTATAAGTGAGACCGATTACAGAGAGCTTGTAGATGGTGCGGTACTCTTCCTTGAGGGTAAGAGTAAAGAGCTTGTCGGTGTATTAAAGGCCAAGATGCAGGCGGCTTCAAAGGCTATGCGATATGAAGATGCCGCCGTGCTTAGAGATAAGATAGATGCCATAGAGGCTACACTTGAGGCTCAGAAGGTCGTATCACGAGAGAGTATCGACAGGGACGTGCTTGGCATATACCGAGAGGGTGAGGAGTTGGCCATAACGGTGCTCTTCATACGCGCGGGGAGACTCAGCGGTAAGCGGGATTTTATATTCAAGGACAAGGGGCTTCCGAGTGAAGAGCTGATAAGTTCTTTTATAAGTCAGTTCTATGCAAAGCCGGGCGTTACTATTCCAAGAGAGGTCTTGGTTACGGTAAGGCTCGACGACGGTGCGTTCTTATCACAACACTTAAGCGAGTGTCGTTCACGGAAGGTCTCTGTTACAGCCCCTGTGCGTGGCGAAAAGCGGAAGCTCATTACTATGGCGAATGATAACGCACGAGAGGCTCTTAAGAGAAGTCGTGTGGTCAAGGAAGGCGACGTGCTTGCAGAGATAAAACGCCGCCTTCGTCTCGCGGTACGGCCTCGCGTGATTGAAGCCGTTGATATTTCAAATATGGGCGAATCCTTTGCCGTGGGCGCGATGGTGACATTCGTAGACGAATTGCCCGCTAAAGATAGATACAGGCGTTACAGGATAAAGACCGTCAAGGGGCAAAACGACTTCGCGATGATGCGAGAGGTTCTGCTTAGAAGGTTTGGTGGTGCTGAGAAGGAACGTTCTTTGCCAGACTTGCTTTTGGTAGACGGCGGTAAAGGGCAACTCAACATAGCGGTTGAGGTTGTAAAGGAGTTAGGTCTCGACGGCCTCACCTTGGCAGGACTCGCCAAGGAGCGCAAAGAGGGTGAGAATAAAAAAGAAGAACGTGTTTTTTTGGTAGGTGTTAAAGACCCCGTGCGATTGAATCGCTCTTCAAAGGGAGAGTTCCTCCTAATGCGCATAAGAGACGAAGTCCATCGTTTTGCCGTTACATACCACAGAAAACTCCGCTCAAAGGCCGTAGGTTCTATACTCGATAATATCTCAGGCATAGGGCCGAAGAAGCGGCGCGCCCTCTTCGACAGGTTTAGAGATTTGAAGGGGTTGCGCACTGCGACCTTGGATGAGTTGATAGAGGTAGACGGGATAACCAAGACCATAGCGCGAGCCATAAAAGATGAACTGGCTTAAGCATCGCCCGCTCATAGTATTTGTTACGGCAATGGGTGTGGGCATCCTCATCGTTGGAAGCTATAGCGGAAGCTGCCGTGGGAGCTACTGTCAATTGCCGGCGGGCATTGATATTATATTCGTAATCTCAACGCTCATATTCCTCGTAACATTATCAAAGGACAACCCCCTTAAGCATATCTTCGGAGCCTTTAGTTTCTTTCTCTTAGGCGTACTTATAATCTCTCCTATCGCACTTGGAGAGATCTCTCCAGACCACATAAAGACCCACATAGAAAGTAGTAGCAGGAGTGCCCATAATATTGAGGGGTATGTCGTCGGTGCGCCCGAGTACAGGGGCAAGAAGACGAGGCTCTACGTGGACGTTGATACATTGATTGAAGACGGCGAAGTTCGGCGTTCGGTCAGCGGTAAGGTGCAGTTGACCATAGGAGGAGACCCCTACTACGACGGCAATGACGATACCGAGAAGACGGCGATTATGCGCGGCGACAGGGTGAGCCTTACTTCACGCCTAAAGCAGACGAGAAACTTCGCCAACCCCGGCGGATTCGATTACGAGTGGTGGCTTGAGCGCAGAGGGGTTCTTGTACGTGGCTACGTCCGCAACGGTACTTTAAAAAAACTATCCGCGGGCACAGGCCTTCTGCGTTATGTAGATGAACTTCGCCTGCGTATAGGCGGAGTTATAGACTCGGCAGGAGTCGAGAACGCCGGCATCATAAAGGCCCTCTCCATAGGAGAGAAGGGTTATATTCCTCTCGATAAGAAAGAATCCTTCGCAAAGTCAGGGACGTCGCACCTCTTGGCCATATCAGGGTTGCACGTCGGTTTCGTGGCCGTCATCTTTTATCTTATCTTCTATTGGTTCTTAAGGAGGAGTGAGACCTTGACCTTGGCCGTGGACGTAAAGAAGTGGGCGATGGGAGCTTCACTTATGCCGGTCTTTATCTACGGGCTGATGAGCGGCGGCTCGGTCTCTACGCAAAGAGCAGTCATAATGGTTACGGCCGTCGTAGCGGCACTGCTCTTAAATAAATTGCGAGAGGTCTATAGCACCATAGCACTTGCCGCAGTAGTCGTACTTTTAATATCACCCTCTGCGCTCTGGGACGTGGGCTTTCAGCTATCCTTCATGGCCGTCATTACGATAGTCTATGTGGTTCCGATATTGGAGGGGGTCGTTAAGGGCAGGGGTGAAGAAGGCGGGGTTAAGCACCGAGGATTTTTCTCTAAGGTGCGTACATTATTTTTCGTATCATTTGCCGCGATATTGGGTACGGCACCGATACTTGCGATGAGCTTTAATAGGGTCTCTCTCTCGGCATTGGTATCTAACTCTATAATAGTGCCGTTGGTTGGTTTTATTAGCGTTCCGCTCGTGCTATTTTCGGCGGCTATGTCTTTTATATGGGAGGGTCTTGCTGCTCTCACGCTGAGGCTTGCCGACACTTCTTTAAGTATCGCGGTCGTGCTCGTTGAGTTCTTCGCAGAAGTGCCTTACAGTTCTATTTGGGTTACGACACCTACGGTATTTGAGGTACTACTTTACTATATAATACTCGCTCTTTTCTTTGGTGTGGTTAAGGGTGGCAGTCGGCGCAGGTATTTAGCGTCGATGCTTTTAATTAGCGTGGTTGTGCTCGTGGTCAACGTAGCTTTGGCGCACCGTTCTATTAATTATAGGGATAATCTTTCCGTTACTTTCCTTGATATCGGTCAGGGCGACTCAGCACTCCTTGAGGTTCCGGAGAGTAATGGGCGTGTCGTCAGGATGCTTATAGACGGCGGCGGATTCTATAGCGATACCTTTGATACGGGTAGAGACATAATTGCGCCTTACCTGTGGCATCGTGGTATCGAAAAGATAGATTATATCCTCTTGAGCCACCCCCAACGAGATCACGCAAAGGGGCTAACCTTTATAGCCGATAACTTCGGTCTTGAAGAGTTCCTGTGGAGCGGTGTCGGAGAGCTTAGAGATGACCTCTCTAAAGTTCTTAAAGAAAGGGGTGTTAAGGTAAGGTTCATGGGCGCAATCCCTCAGCCTTATGTTATGAATATGGGCGAAGCTACCGTGACGGTACTTGCTCCCGGTAGAGAGGTAAGGAAGAAAGATGCGAAAGGCAAGGTGGATCTGAATGAATCGTCGCTCGTCGTGAGGATTGATTACGAAGAGAGCTCAATACTCTTTAGCGGAGATATCGGCGAGCGCGGCGAGGCAGAGATTC
>DAOVKH010000117.1 GCA_030631875.1 Deltaproteobacteria bacterium
ACGCACCCAAAGAGAGCCGCTAAGTCCGTAGAACCTGGCGCACTCATAGAATGTCTTCCTATAGAAGACATAGAAGGCATTACCGTTAGCGGCGGCGAGCCGTTCCTTCAGGCCGCGGCATTGATAGAGTTGCTTAGAACCGCTCGTGATAATGGCCTTACGACTGTCGTATACACGGGGTATACCTTTGAGGAGATATCCGAGGATAAGAGGTTAAGTGAAGCACTTGGTTATATAGACGTACTCATCGATGGTAGTCTTGATATAGATAAGCTCGAAGCTACACTCCTTGCCCGCGGCTCTACGAACCAAAGCTTTCACTTTCTGACGAAGAGGTACGGCGAAGAAGATATGCGGATGAATGGTAAGATAGAAATAATAATAGACGACGAAGGCCGGGTTACTCGCACCGGCTTTAGTAATATAGAGAGGCAGATAAAGTAACAAGACTATGAACGAAACTCCCCACCACACGGCCGTAGACGCCGCCATCAAAGAAGCAGAAAATCTAAGAGACTCAAGGGCTGTAAGAGAGAGTGTTTTAATTGCACTGAGGGGGTTAGGCTCAGAGGAGGCCTCACTCACGTCTCTTCAGCGTATATTTAAATTATTCTCTTCCATTGAAGACGAATCGGTTAGAACGCAGGCACTCTTAGATCTTGTCGGGTTTATTCCTATGAGAGGAGACTTCTTTGAGTTCTTAGAGTTTACCGCAATCGCGGCACTCGAATCGGTAGATACGATAGAGTTCGCGACACATAGAAAGTCGGCCTTAATGCGCCTGGCCGAAGAACTGCCAGAGAGCATTGACTTTAACCCACTATACGGGCGCATACTCGATGTTGCCATAGTAGCCGCCAACCTCATAAAAGACGTATCGGTCAGGAGCTATGCCCTTAAGGATATATTCACCAAGTTAAAGGAGCGTGGAACCTTAGACGACCTCGCACTGAAGGCCTTAAAGGTATGCCTTGGTTTTGCGGACGAGTATAATGACGAGCGTTTCAAGAAGTATTCATTCGAGGCGATAGCAAGGGGATTGCCCAAGGTATGCGACTATGAGTTCTACAGGAAGAGTACCTTCTTCGGCATAGCCTCGGCACTGCCAAGGCGCGGTGAGTTCCTGGATCTCTATAAGCGCGCCATGGAGGTTGCGGTAGAGGCATCTGTATATATGGGTGAGCCGTTTCAGAGGAAGTACGCGCTTTTGTTTATGGCAGGTGAGTTGCCCAAAGAAGATGAGTACCGCTATCTATATAAGCTGATGATGGAGGCGGCCACCGATGCCGTAATGGAGATAGTCGACGTATTTGCCAGACAGTATGCGCTTCTCGATGTATTAAAGGAACTGCCAAAGGAGCGCGATTTTTCTGAGCTGATACTTAAGATAGTTGAAGCAAGCCTTGGTTTCTTTTCGGTCAGAAGCCGTATGTCGGATGTAGAGCTGGTAGATGTATTGGATTTTCTTATAGGCGCTGAAGAGCGAAGGCTAAGAGACAGTGTGAAGAAGCAATATACGAGAGACCACTATGCCGAGCGTTTCTTGACGGAGCTTAAGGTCGTCGCCTCGGAGCTTAAGGACGTGCGGTTGCTTGAGATACTCTCGCCTCTGACGCATAAGTGGGTCAAGCCCGACTTCTTTAGAAACGGCATTAAGGGTATAATCAGTGACCTCGATGGTCTGAAGAAATCTTCTCATGGACGAGAGATAGAGCGTCCGGTCTTTGTGAGCGAGAGACAATTTAAGTTTGAAGGAGATGCCCTTAGCGGGGAAAAGAAGACCGAGAGAGGTTCTTATAAAGACACGCTTGCCATAGACCTCGGAGCGAGCAATACGGTAATACTCAGAAGCCTCGACGGCGGCCTCAAGGCTCCAGAGTCGGTATGTCTGGAGGGGATATCCGAGACACACTGCGAGTTCCACAGCGTTCCGACGCTCATAGATTCTGCCACAGGAAAGATAGGCACGGAGGCCGCCCCTATAGCGCGCTCCGTTAATATAAAGAAGGCTCTTCTTGAAGATGCCCCGGGAAGCTCCGATATGATGGAGCGTTACTTAAAGGCACTCTTTGGTTATATAAACAATACTCTGCCGCGTTCGGGTTGGTTCGTAAGGAAGGTTGCCGATAGGTTGAGTATAACCGTCCCTGTGGGCTTTGGCGATTACGGCAAGAGGTTAAGTGGCATCTTATCGGGTGTGGCGCGTGGCATGGCGATTGAATTCGTAGAAGAGCCGCTGGCCGCGGCCATCGGCTATGAGGTCGCTGAAGAGACCGACAAGATAGTATTGGTCTTTGACTTCGGAGGATGTACGCTCGATGTTATGCTCTTGCGTCTTAATGTGGACGAGCTTCACGTCGTAGCAAAACCAGATCGCTCGAAGATGCTCGGCGGCAGAGACATAGACGCATGGTTTGCAGAGTACCTTGAAGAAAGGATTAATTGTGTAGGCCTATCCCCTGAAAGACTCCTCATTGCCGCCGAAGAGGTAAAGATAGCGCTCTCGGATAGAGAGTCCGTCGCCTTTACGTGGGAGGGTCGTGAGATAGGGGATATTACGAGAGACGACTTCGAGGGCGTGCTTAATGCGCGCGGGTTTTATGACGACTTAGATAGAGAGATATCTTATGTGCTTAAGAAGGCCGCTAAGATAGGTGTCGATAGCTCGATGATAGAGGCCGTGCTGTTGACGGGTGGCTCTTCGCAGATACCGTCTTTTAAGGAGAAGGTCGCCGACAACTTCTATGAGCTCGGCACCGGTAACAAGATATACGACCATAGCCCGCTGACGGCCGTTGCCAAGGGTGCGGCCCTGTACGGAACGAGCGGTGTGGTGGATCGCCACTTGGGCATGGCCTACGCCTTAAGGTACGTGGCGGATACAAAGGAAGGGCTCAGAGCGGCCTATGAGGTCGTCCTTGAAAAGGGCGAGAGCCTTCCGATAGAGAAGACCTTCAAAGTAAGGGCAGGCTGTATGCTCGGCGCTCAGAGTGAGGTCTACCTTGAATTATTCGAAGTCCCCGAGAGGCTCCTTACGAGGCGCTGGGTAAATGAATCCGGCATGGAGTTCATAAAGCAGACCTTAAAGACCGCGCCCACAGAGGAAGGCTTTGACCTAAAGCCACTGAAGGTCGTATCCGTTAAGTGCGAGAGCCTTATCGAAGGCGACCTGACCGTTACTCTCTTAGTCGACGAATCCGGCAGACTAAGTATCAACTACAATAAAGAGGACGAAGAACCCGCCTCTGAGGCGACCGATATAAGGCTTCAGTAAGCAAGTATTACCAACTCTACTGACACCTCCATTAACCAGTATGCCGATATAAGAGACAAGATGAAACTTTCCCTGTGCCATAGAAGAACTATCGGAATATCTCTCGCAATACTACTACTGCTCCAGCTCGGCTGCGGAGCCCGTCACCATACACCTCCGCCCACTGAAGGTGTGCGGAGAGAGCTTGGCACCATAGGGATCGTCTCTGCGCGCTTTATACCTACAATCGAGTTCAAAGGGTATGCAAAGGGGCGGGGTTCCGGCGCGTTAAGGGGTGGCACCTTCGGCGCACTCATCGTCTTTGGTAGTACTGTTCAGGCTATGGCTCCGTTGGCTATGTTTGGCCCCGGTATCCTTATCATACCGCTTGCCCTTGCGGTCCCCGGGGGGTTGCTCGGCGCCTTAGTCGGGTTCGATGCGTCCGAATCCGGCAAAGATGTAAAGGCCTATGAAGCTGCGATGAAGGAGGCCATAGCAGAACTCAGGATTCAGAAGAGAATAAGAGAGCGAACACTGACCGTTGCAGAGCAGCGCACCACCCACAGATTCGTCTTTATCGAGGATGCAGGGCCTTTGGCAGCTCCACGGGTATCTCCGAATGTAGATCTTGCGGGCTCACCCGTGACGAGGACTTCACCTTTGACAACTTCAGACGTCAAGCCCGATTACACCCCTCTTGCTACGCGCGGCATCGACACGGTCTTTGAACTAAGCGTTCTTAAGTTCGGCCTGATAGACGGAGTGTTCGACGTAAACCCACCGCTTGCGGTATTTATGACCCTGCGCGTTAGGCTCGTAAGCACAAAAGACAACGCCGTTATTTACGAAGACACCTTTGAATACCGTGGAGCGAGGTATAAACTCTCGGTCTGGGCCGCTGAGAGTGCCAGGCTCTTCGAGACAGAGATAGGGCGGGCCTACACGGCGCTCTCAGAGAAGGTGGCCGACGATACGTTTTTAACTTACCGCATTCCGTGGCTCAATGATAATTACCGTACCAAGAGACCTAAGAGAGTCTATGACGAGGTATCAGATGATGATTGGTAAAGGTATCTCTAAAAGGCATGCGGCATGGCTCATCTCAATACTGTTCTTGCCGGTATTCGTGACGCTTATAACGGGCTGTGCGCCGAAGCTTAGAGTTCCGCAGATTAACGGGCTTATGCCGATAAATCCGAAGGTCGCGGTATTAAGAAAGACAGGCAGCATCGTCTTTACGGCGGTTGATTCGCTTACCCCGATCCTCAAGTGGGAAGGTTTAGCGCCTCCGGCAGAGGCGGAGGCAGATAAAGACGCTCTCTTTGAGAGGATAACCGAGATAACCTACGATCTTAATATCTGGAAGGTCGGGATAATCCCCTATAGGCCGGAGGCGGTCGAAGCCGTATACGAGCGGGAGGGATTGACAAAATCCGTACACAAGGTAGAGAAATCGCTTAGACCAGGAACGAGATACATCTGGACGGTCAGGGCGCGCTTTCTGCTCGATGGCAAGTCCCGGGCCACGGTCTGGGGGGCCTCCAAAGAGCCTTTGTACATTCACAGAGGTAATCTCGTGCCCGACCCGAACTACTTCCGCTTTAAAACACCGGCAGAGATAGAGGATATTGAATAGTTCTCGCAAAGAACTTAAAGAGGAGATACCTTAATGGATAAAAAACACATAACGAGGCAGGCAAGTTCTATGACAGAGCCGCAAAGGAGCCGATGAATTTGCTCTACTGTCGCCCGCCCCTTGAATATCAAATCAACTGGAAAAACTTCAGAGCAGGTATTAGCCCTGTCCCTCGGCACTGCCCGAGCCGCCCGTACCCTTTATAACGCTCGTGGCCGTTGCTATCAGGCCTGCCATATTCGACAAGTCCGACGGTATTATCATTGTGTTGGATTTTTGTGCCAAGTTGCCAAACTCCTCAATGTACTTCTCGGCTACCCGCAGGTTCATCGCCTCCATGCCGCCTCTTTCATTTACGGCCTGGGCTACGTTTCTTATACCCGTGGCCGTGGCGGCGGCAACCTCACGAATCTCTGTTGCGAGGCCTTCGGCCTCATTTATCCTCTTTTGCTTTTCGCCTTCACTTCGCTTAATGAGTTCCTGCTTGTCTCCCTCGGCTCGGTTTATCTTTGCCTGCTTATCTCCCTCGGATTCGGCTATGAGGGCGCGTTTTTCACGCTCGGCACGCATCTGTTTTTCCATGGCATCTTTAATGCTCTTGGGCGGTACGATGTTCTTTACCTCATAGCGGGTAACCTTTACGCCCCATGGGTCGGAGGCCTTATCGACGGCATCTACGATGGCGACGTTGATAGTCTCTCGCTCCTCAAAGGTCTTGTCGAGTTCGAGCTTTCCGATGATGCTTCGCATGGTCGTCTGGGCTAGCTGCGTGGAGGCGAATTGGTAGTTGTTTATGCCGTAGGATGCCTTCTGCGGGTCGACTACCTGAAGGTAGAGTATGCCGTCGACCTCAATAGAGATGTTGTCTCTGGTGATGCAGGTCTGCGGCATTACGTCGAGAGCCTGCTCTTTTAGGGTATGCTTGTAGGCCACGTTATCTATGAA
>DAOVKH010000119.1 GCA_030631875.1 Deltaproteobacteria bacterium
ACACCTATGATATCTTCTCTTCTAAGGACTGTGTCTTCGAGAGGCACGTCAAAGCCGAGCTTACGATTAAGCTTAAGCCTTCCGACCTTTGAAAGATCATACCTGTCTGAGTCAAAGAAGAGGGTATTTAAGAACTTTGTCGCCGTGTTTACCGTCGGAGGTTCACCGGGCTTTAATCTCTTGTATATCTCTATACGCGCGTTAAGCGTCATATTGGTTACAGTATCATCAGGGTTGTCTTTCCTGTAGTCCTGAACAGGCTTGGTAAGCTCTTCGCCCGTAGTGTCGCTTAAGAGTGTCTCCCTGAAGGCTCTGCCCATGGCCTCTATGAATAAGAGGTCAAAGGTATCTATCTCACGCCTCGATATCTCGTCGAGTACCTCGCGCGTGAGTATCTGATTACACTCAAGAACCACCTCGCCTGTGGCCTTATCGACTATATCGTGAGCCGCTACCTTACCTATAATATCTTCGGCCTCAACGGCTATAGTCTTAATGCCTGCGGCAACGAGCTTCTTAGTCCCAAGGCGTGTTATCTTTCTATCCTTCTTTACTATAATATCGCCGGTCTTAGGGTCTTTTATATCCACCCCGCTCTTATGTCCGACTATATAATCAGGGTCAATGCTCTTATGTATCTGTCTGCCCTTTATCGTAATAACCTCAGAGGGGTAGAAGTAATTGAGCATCTCTTCTATGGAATAACCCAAGGCCTTTAATAGCACCGTGGCTAACATCTTTCTTCTCTTATCTATACGAACGTATAGAAGTTCCTTCTGATCAAATTCAAAGTCAAGCCATGAGCCGTGATAAGGTATCACCCTTGAGGTAAACTGCGGCTTACCGGCTACACCCTTGCCCTTATCGTACTCAAAGAAGACACCCGGAGAACGATGAAGCTGGCTTACGATTACACGCTCTGTACCATTAATAATAAAACTGCCTGTGTCGGTCATTACCGGTATTTCACCGAAGTAGACCTCTTGTTCTTTTATGTCGCGTACACTCTGGGCTCCGGTCTCTTCGTCCTTATCCCAGACGGTCAGACGCACCTGTATCTTCATAGGGGTGGCGTAGGTAAGTCCCTTCTCCACACACTCCCCTACAGTGTACTTCGGCGTAAGAAGTTTGCAATCAACGAAGTCGAGTACTGCCGAGCCGCTGAAGTCCTTTATCGGGAATACTCCGCTCAGTATGTTATGAAGCCCTGAGAGGTTATCATCCTTTGACTTCGAGGACTTATCCTTCCCGAAATGCAGAAAATCCCTAAACGATTGTTTCTGAACCTCTATCAAGTTAGGGATATCGACTACCTTGCCGATACGCGTGTAGTTTTTCCTTAGGAGATGGCCGTTAATAAGTTTTGTAGCCATGTTGAACAACTCCTTCTTTTCAGTTTTAATAAATACGAAGTCAAGGTTTATCGCCCGCCACAGGAATAATATGACCCCGCCGCGAACAATAAACCTTGGATATTCGACCTTAAGACGCCGCGCCGTCTCTCTTTAAAAAGACTCGGCACCGACGCTTCAAACTTGAAAAAATCTTACTTTACTTCGACCTCTGCACCGACGGCCTCAAGCTTCTTCTTTATCTCATCACACTCGTCCTTGGATACGCCCTCTTTAACATCCTTAGGAGCGCCGTCGACGAGATCCTTTGCCTCTTTAAGGCCAAGGCCTGTTATGGCACGAACCTCTTTGATGACCTTAATCTTCTCTGCACCCACGGCCTTAAGGACTACCGTGAACTCGGTCTTTTCTTCAGCCGCACCGCCGCCGCCTGCCGCCGGAGCTGCTGCTGCCGCAACAGGAGCCGCCGCAGTAACACCAAACTTATCCTCCAACTCTTTTACGAGCTCGGAGAGTTCAAGTACACTCATATCTTCTATAAACTTTACTACGTCTTCCTTCTTTATTGCTGCCATTGGGACTTCCTCCATATTAATTTATTTGTTGGTTAATAATTATCGCCAGAACATCAAAGCTCGTGTCAGGCCACTGCCTGTTAAGCCGCTTCCTTGGCGTTCTTTATAGCTTCAAGCGTGCCTACGAATTTACGCGGAACGGCGCTCAATACACCAACTAAGCCGCCCGGTACGTTCTTGAGTCCGCCAAGCAGTTTAGCAAGCAACTCGTCGCGCGACGGAAGCTCTGCAAGGCTCTTTATCTCATCTAAAGTAAGAAGCTTATCACCGAGAGAACCGGCCTTTAGCTCAAAGGCATCATTCTCTTTGGCAAAGGTAGTTACGATCTTTGCCGCCGCCGCAACGTCGCTATAGCTGATGGCAATTGCCACAGACCCTTTTATATGCTCGGTCAGATTCTCATAGGACGTACCCTTAACGGCAATACGCGCTAAAGTGTTCCTAAGAATCTTAAGCTCAACGCCTGCTTCTCTTAAAGAACTTCTGAAGGCCGTCATATCTTCAACCTTGACACCTTTATAGTCGGCCACAAAAGCAATCTCGGCACGACTGAACTTGTCATTAAAGTCCTTAACGACCTTTTCTTTGTCTTCTCTTTTAAACAATATCAGGTTTCCTCCTTTCCACCCGCCAACGATTTAAAGAAGCGGAAGGATTGAGAAGTAACAGGTGTCTCTTAAAGTCAACACCCGAATATCTTCTAACTTGGTTGGCAATGACTCGCCGACCTCATCCAAAGCCTAAGTAGATTTAGCTTGCGCCAGAACTTCAACGCCGCCTTTGAGGTGAAGAGTCTCCCCCTCTCTCGATAAAACTACTTGGCTCCCAGCCTCAACAGGGAGGTTTAAGCCGCGCCTCATAAAGACAAACGCCTGGCCCCTGTTTTCTCTGACCGTCATGGTATATTTTAAATATGTAACGCACCATCAGAAGAGAAACGTCCTTGGAGAATACAAACTCAGCCCAAGAAGCCTCGCCTCAGGTAACGCTAAAAATTAAGATTACTTAAAGGTATTTCTAACCTCTACCGCATCAAGCTTTATCGAAGGCCCCATGGTAGTAGAGATATTAACGCTCTTGATGTATGCCCCTTTGCTTGCAGAGGGCTTGGATCTGACGAGCGCGTCTACGAGAGACGTGAAGTTCTCCTTAAGCTTATCCGCACCAAAGGATGCCTTACCGAGCGGTACGTGGACAATACCGGCCTTATCGACCCTGAACTCCACCTTACCTGCTTTAAGATCTTCAACGGCCTTCTTTACGTCAAAGGTAACCGTACCGAGCTTTGGGTTAGGCATAAGTCCACGTGGACCTAAGACCTTACCAAGCTTACCAACGGCACCCATTATGTCGGGTGTAGCCACGACACTGTCGAAGTCCGTCCAACCGCCAGCGACCTTTTCAAGTAATTCGTCACCACCGACTATGTCGGCACCTGCGGCCTTTGCCTCGGCCTCTTTTTCGCCCTTAGCAAATACAAGTACCCGTGTCGTCCTGCCGGTACCGTTTGGAAGCACTATGGCACCTCTAACGACCTGATCCGGATGCTTCGGGTCAACACCGAGCCTTACGGCCAAGTCTATCGTCTCGTCGAACTTCGCCTTATCTAACGAACTTACCGTAGTAAAGGCTTCTTCTATTGCGTAGTCTCTCTCTTCCACCTTAGCCTTAGCGGCTGTATACCTCTTGTCTTTTGCCATGATAATCGTTAACCCTCCACCTTTATGCCCATGCTCCTCGCAGTGCCGGCTATCGTCTTGACTGCCGCATCGAGGTCTCCTGCCGTAAGATCCGGCTTCTTGAGCGTTGCTATCTCTTCGAGCTGTTTCCTTGTAACGGTAGCCACCTTAGTCTTGTTTGGCTCAGGAGACCCCTTATCTATCTTCGCGGCCTTCAACAAAAGTGTCGATGCCGGAGGCGTCTTTGTTACAAAACTAAATGACCTGTCGGCATAGACCGTTATGACGACCGGTATCAACATTCCGGCATCTTTCTGGGTCTTTGCGTTAAAGGCCTTACAGAAGTCCATTATATTAACTCCGTGCTGACCGAGTGCAGGCCCAACCGGAGGCGACGGATTTGCCTTATTCGCCGGTATCTGCAGTTTTATAAGCCCTATTATCTTCTTTGCCATATCACTTACACCTCTCCCTTAACTTAACTCCCTCTATTTGAGGGTTCTTTTAATCATTATCCATTTAAGAAGGCTAAGCCTTCTCTACCTGCACAAAATCCAACTCAACGGGCGTTGGCCTTCCGAATATGGAGACCATGACTCTGAGCCTGCCCTTTTCCGGCTTCACCTCTTCGACGTTACCGGTAAAGTTCATGAACGGTCCGTCTATAACCCTTACGTTCTCGCCGGCTTCGAATAAGACCTTTGGCTTCGGACGCACGGCACCTTCTTCCATCTGTGTTGTAATCTTTACGAGTTCTTCCGGGCTTATCGGCGGAGGATTTTTCATCCCGCCAACAAAACCGGTAATCTTAGGCGTATCGTTTATGATATGCCAGGTCTCGTCATTTAAGTCCATCTGGACAAGAATATAGCCGGGGAAGAACTTCCTCGAAGAGGTCTTCTTCACACCCTTAACTATACCGACCACCTGCTCGCAAGGCACGAGTATCTCACCAAAAAAGTCTTCCTTACCTGCAAGACGAATCTGCTCTTCAAGAGCCGACTTAACCTTATACTCATAGCCCGAATAGGCGTGAACCACGTACCAGTTCATGCGCGCGTTCTTCTCGGCCAATTCCTTTGCGGCTTCTTCGGATAACTCGTCTAAGACCTCTCCCTCGGACTCAGAGGAAGCAAGCCCTTCAGTTGCCTCTACGGTCTCTTCCGTAGCTTCTTGATCTGGCTTGTTATCTTCAATGTTTTCGTTATTTGAGGACATATTTCACCACGCTCGACAATCCTATATCAACTACTCCTAAGAATACGGCGAGAAATACAGTAAGCGCTATAACTACCCACGTTACCTGTACGGTCTGCTTTTTATTGGGCCAAACCACCTTCTTAAGCTCTGCCCTGGCTTCAGTAAGAAAGGCCTTTATCGTATCTATCTTTCCCATGGTTTCCCCTTAGGTGCTTAAAATCTCTTCGGCAAGTACCGAAGTTTTAACTAAACTCTCTTACTCATTACGACGAGATGCGTAAAGAGTTATGACGAAAGAAGTAGCCTCTCTGTCGTCATCACCCCTCGTTCGAAACAATCTGGCAGGCCAGGAGGGATTCGAACCCACAACCCGCGGTTTTGGAGACCGCTGCTCTGCCAATTGGAGCTACTGGCCTTTATGAGATATCAGTATACGCGTATTTGCGTTACTTCGTCTCTTTATGAGCGATATGTGCCTTACAGAACTTACAGTACTTCTTAAGCTCCAAACGCTCGGTCATGGTTCTTTTGTTCTTTGTTGTCGAATAATTTCTGCGCTTACAGGTCGTGCAAGCAAGTATTATTATATCTCTCATCGTAATCCCTTTACCGTTACTTTGACTTGCTATTTTCAGAGGTATTAGACCTCTTATTCTATCTTTCTACCTACCATCTACGAAAACTCAACCCTCTGTCGCTTGACACTCTGCGCCAGATTCGCCCATCAGCCCGACTATTCTGTTATCTTCGTTACGACTCCGGCGCCGACCGTTCTGCCGCCCTCACGAATGGCAAAGCGCAGACCCTCGTCCATGGCTATCGGAGTTATCAGCTCGACGTTAATGCTCACGTTATCGCCGGGCATTACCATCTCGGTACCTTCCGGGAGCTCAACAACGCCCGTTACGTCGGTCGTACGGAAGAAGAAC
>DAOVKH010000086.1 GCA_030631875.1 Deltaproteobacteria bacterium
GTGCTGGCACCGGTAATGATTATCGAGCCTGCGGGGCTGAACGTACCCGATATGGCGCCGGGCGAGTCCTTGAGCGGTGAGTTCACGGTCACCAACTATGGCTTGATCGCGCTCTATGATGTTGGGTTGAGCTTCCCCACAAGCTACGGAGACTATGATATAGAGGTCTTTAGAGACGTCCTGCCCGACCGCCTTGAGGCCATGCAGTCGGTTACCGTACCGTACAGGATTACGCGCCGCGCGGCTCAAGAGATATCGTTATACGAATCTTCCGGCGAATCTTCGGCAGAAGCTTACGCCTGTTATAATGATGGCACAATCGTAAACGCCATGAGCACGACTAATGGTATGTATATCACGACAGATGAACTCTTCAGCGAGGTCTCTGGCTTTGGCGGCGGGTGCTACGACAATATGGTGGTAAGCTTATTTGGTAAGTGTGTAATATGCCCGAATACGCTGGCCGAGAGGATAGCAACGAAGATTGCAAACTTCCTTTTTAATTTTGGAAAGGACTGCTCCTCTTCATCATCGTCGGATAGTAGCAGCTCTGGAGATGGTGATGGAGAAGGCCAAAGTACCAGTGGCGGTGGTGGTGGCTACGGCTCGCCCATAACCCAGATAGCGTGCAGTACTACGTCGCCACCACCGTGCGAAGGCGAGGGTTGCGAGACTTCAGTTGAAGGAGAAGGCGAACCATGCGAGGGCACCGGTGCGATAACCGGCGAGGGGCAGTGCATGGAGTGCATAGCCGGGGTGAAAGTATATATGGAGAATTGCGGTGGAGAGTGTACCACCGATGGTGCTAAAGAAAACTGCCTTGAATGTAAAAGAGACATAAGTGGAAATCTTACGTGGGCTGAGATACTTGGCTGTGAGACGTGTAATGTTAGTGGTGACCTCGAACCCTGCATAGAGTGTGTGGGTGGGGTAATAGTGCCTAAAATTAATTGCCAGACTTGCGATATGGAGAATGATCCTTATGGTGACAGTTGCAATCAAAGTATCAGCCTATGTGTTCTTAGTACTTGTAGTGATGGGGAGTGTGGTTTTTACGAAAAATACTGCGCGCCTTCACAAAACGAGTGTATGAAGAGGGAATGTAGTCCTCTGGCTGGAGGAGCGTGCATTGAAGTACCGATACCGGGTTGCGGCGAGGAGTGTATGGAAGAGGAAGAAGGTAATATAGATGGGTGTTCTAGGTGCACACAAGGCATATGGAACAAGATATCCGGTTGTGGCGAGGAGTGTACCGATGGAGAAGAGGGCAATATAGAGGGATGCCTCAAGTGTACAAACAACTCCATGGTTCTAATGCCTGATTGTGAGTCGTGTATGATTGATGGGCCGGTAAATGGTAACGTATGTAAGCTTTGCTCGGATGGGACAGTAGAAAACCAGACAGGAAACAGTTGTGATGATGGTCTCTACTGTACTACCTCTGAGGTATGTGGTGATGGAACGTGTAGTGGGGGGGAACCAATACCAGATGAGATACTTGAAAGTTATTCTGTGGCAGTCAACCTGGATAAAGTTTATGGTGGTGTTAAAGAGTACTTGAGGTCTATTTATGGTGATGATGCGCCTGATTTGCATGTGCAAGCATCGGGTAGTTATTCGCCTGTAGAGTCTTGTTGTGAAAGAAATTATGGAAGTATGGAAGATGTTAAGATAGGAACAGTTGCTATAAGTGGAGGGGTTTCGGCAGAACTTCCTGTGCCGGGCTTGGCGGCTAAGCTTCCTTTCGGTTTGGGAGATGCAGGCTTGTTCGTCGGTATTGGTCTGAATACAGGTGGCTCGCTGTCTTTTGATTATAATACGTGCGATTATGTGTTGACAGGCTCAGCTTCTGCTTCGGTAGGGGCTACTGCAGAGCTGATTCTTAAAGCTGCGGCAGGAGACTTCATATATGCCTATGCAAAGGGTACTACGGGACTCAATGGTCAGGTGACTGGAATTTTAGGCAAAGATAATTTGGGTCGTTCAGTGCTTACGACTGAACTCACAGGCGGGCATGACGGTATTGTAGGTGAGGTGGGCATCAAGTTTTGGGATGAGAGGGCTGAGCTTGCAACAGACTTTACTTTCGTAGACCCAGGTAGTTTGACGTTGTTTAGCGTTACGGTGCCAATTGACATATAGCCTAGAAGCATGGTGTATGGTTAATTTAAAATAGGAGATAATGATGAAAAATTTAGCCTGTAGTCTTTATATGCTATTGTTTTGCTTTGTTTTCTCAGCCGGGCCGTTATACGCCGGTGAACTTCCCGAACCGCTATTTGACACATCGGAACCGGTAAAAAAGGGGATAACAAGAGAATATGTCTATTACTTTGACGTAATGGAATACACACCTCCCGTAAAGGTTGAGTTGGTGAGCAATAGGTCTGATGCTCGTCAAGATAATCCTGAAAATGCTCTAATATCGAGTATATCTGCTATGTATGCCAAGGATTATGAATGGTGGCTGAACACCTGGGATACAGATTCCAGGGAGATGATGCGGGAAAGAAACAAAGTGAAGGGATGGTCTCCTGATTTTTGGAGGAAGGGATGGGAAGGATTTTTGAAAGATCGAGAAGCCATACTTACGCATAGGGTGGACACAGGTGATTATGTGATAATCGGATACAGCCTGGTCTCTGAGGAAAAAGATAGAAAAACTTACGAATCGTCCTTTGTATTTAAGAAGCAGGGAGAGGAGTGGTTCTCGACGCAGGACTTAATTGAAGACCCTGTTTCGCAGGGCTGGAGGACTCCTGAGAAGGAGATACCAAGGCAACGTGGTAAGAGAAATCCGAGAGATTTGAAGAGGCTAAAGGAAATACTTTTAAAGTAGTTTCGTAGCCAAGTTCTGTAGGGTGGCTCTGTCCATTGAATCCTTGACACCAACTGTCTGTATGACCTTCGACAGGCTCAGGGCAAACTATTGTATTCCTCCGTACTATTTATTCCAACCTTTAAATATTGACAAAATCCCTCCCAAAGTAGTACTATATTCGACTAACAATTCCGCAATATTATAAAAACACTTAACAGGAGACCTAAGATGGCAGTAGTAAAAGGATTCAGAGGACTGCGTTACAGCTTTGCGAGGCTTGGAGATTTAAATCCCGTCATGGCTCCGCCATACGATGTTATTTCACCCGAATTTCAGGAGAAGCTCTACAAGCGTCATCCAAAGAATATCGTCAGGCTCATACTCGGCAAGGTAGAAGATACCGACACCGACGATAACAACCGCTACACTCGCTCTGCCAAAGAATTCAACGACTGGAAGCGAGAGGGTGTGCTCGAAGCCCTGCCAAGGCCTTCGGTCTACTACTACACGCAGAGCTATAAGCTCCCCGACGGTACCTTCAGAACCCGTAAGGGCTTCATAGCGCGGATACGCATTGAGGAGCTTGGTTCCGGCTCAATTCATCCGCATGAGAGAACTCTATCGGGGCCAAAGGCCGACCGCTTGAAACTCATTAAGGCCTGCGAGGCGAACCTGAGCTGTATATTCTCGCTCTACCCGGAGAGTGGTGATACGCCTCGTGAAGAGCGTGTTACCGCCATACTCGACTACCTGAGAGATACCGACCCGATGGTAGACGTAAAGGGCGACGACGGCGTTACGAATAAGGTCTGGAAGGTCGGCGAGGATGATGTTCTGGCCAAGATAGAGGAGGGCATGAAGGATAAGAGCATCTTCATAGCCGACGGTCACCACCGCTACGAGACGGCCCTTAATTATCGCAACTATATGCGTGAGCAGGTCAAGAAAGAAACAGGCAAAGAAGCTACAGGCGAAGAGCCATTTAACTACGTTATGATGTACTTCGCTTCGATGGCAGAGGAAGGCCTCGATATATTTCCCATACACAGGATAATTCACAGCATAGACGACTTTGATGGCGACGACTTCCTTGCAAAGTGCGGCGAGTACTTTGATATTCAGGAGATGCCATTTAAAGAAGATAATGAGAAGGCCGTCAGAAAAAGGCTCATCGATACTATGGCAGAGGGCGCAGACGAGACCACATACCTTGGCCTCCACATACGAGAGCGAGATATATATTACCTCCTTAAGTTAAAGACGACCGACTCTATGGATGATGTCTTCGAAGGCGATATGCCAGACGTATATAAGCACCTGGACGTAAGCGTTCTGCATGCGTTGATACTCGGTAAGCTCTTAAATGTAAGCATCGAAGATCAGGCAAAGCAGAAGAATATCGTCTACATGAAGGATACCGAGACTGCCGTTCGTGCAGGGCGTGAAGAGACCAACCAGATGACATTCTTCATGAACGCTACGAAGGTGAGCGAGGTTCAGAGCGTATCTGAGGCAGGTTTGCTAATGCCGCAGAAGTCGACCTACTTCTACCCGAAGCTTCTTTCGGGCGTAGTCATAAACCCTTTATCTGAAGAGGACTAAGGACCGTGACCGAGACCATAGGCCCGTATAGTTTTACTCAAGATCGGCGGTTATCTCAAGATTCATCCCAGAAGATAACCGCCGATACCTTATTACTCTCCGAGTTCGTACTCCCACTACTAATTGAAGATAAAGAAGCTTCGGTCATAGAGCTTGGCATCGCTACGGGTGCTATTGCGTTTGCGCTCTGCGCCAAGTCTTCCGTAGAGAAGTTTACCGGCGTTGAAGTTAATAAAGACGCATTCGATATCTTTGCCGCTAATATAGAGGCCAACTCCCTCGGCTCTCGCATAGAGGCCGTGAACTCTGATTGGCGTGAGTTATACGACTTATATCCGCGCGGCACTTTCGGGGTCGTCGTCTGTAATCCGCCCTATATGAAGCGCGGCGAGGGGAGGGTTAGCCCCAACCCCGCGCGCGCTATGGCACGCTCGGAGACCTTAGGTGAGCTTAGAGACTTGGTCGATATATCGGCCTACCTGGCAGGTGATTCGGGGAGTATCTGCTACGTCTTTCCTATTAAACGCCGAGAGGAACTCATCGAAGAATTAAAGCGTGTGGGCTTTGAGGTAGAGCGTATGGAAGAGGTCGATGGCGGTAAGCTCTTTCTGGTGGAGGCGAGGGGTAGGTGAGGTGAGCCTTTTGCCCTACGAAGCTATATGATGGAATAACACCCTCATTAAATAAACCGCTGCAAAGGGCATTACCAAGAGCAGACCAAATGACAAATATTGTGATTTACAGTTGTCGTAGCCTTCACTCTCTCTTATCAAATTCCCTAACTTCGAAGCTTCATAGAAGAGGGTCGGAACAATAATACAAAAAACAACAGCATAGTAGATAAGACCGAAGATACCTAACCCCCATACATATCCGGCTTCCTCAAGAAAACTGTATACCAACAGGCAAAGACCTAATGGAACGGTTATTTTGAGCAACTTCGAGAACTCATATAAACGGTCAAACCGTTCGCCTCTCTTGAAAATTATTATTACAGCCAAATAAAACAAAGCCCACGGCAACAGGGCATTCATTACTGCCAATACCACATAATTTTCATTAAAATATAAAACAAAATCGATCGTCCCCCACGTAATCATTATTGGAAGCACGTCGAATAAGGTGTTCCCTATTAACAAGGCCCTAAAGAACGGAAAGATTATAATAATAAAAATCTTGAGTGTTCTATTATCTTTCATAATTAGCATTGTATTACGAAGTTCCAAAAAACTCTCTACTCATCCCCACCCATCGTCTTGCTCTTCTCCATGGCGCGTTTGATGGTTTCTCTTATAGTTTCGTCCTCTACGACGGCGGTCGTTCTTTCGATAAAATCCCGTTCCTCATCGGTCATTTCGCGTACGGGGCGGGGCTTTTTCTTTGATGTTGCGGTTGGGGGGAATTCCTTCTTATCCGATGCCTTGAATATGACCTTCTTTATGTAGCCCTCGCCAAGGAGGGCGTTTGTCTTTTCGATTATAGTCTGGACGTGGAACTGGAGTTCGTTCATCCAGGCCGCAGATGTTACTTCGACGTATAGTATGGAGCGTTTTATGCTCGACGGGCGGGCGCGAAGCGCGATATTCTCTCCGACAATATCCGTCCACGCGCGGAGCACTTTGAACTCCTTTATCCTCTTGCCAAGGCCCAGGAATGGAAACGACGAGCCGAGAACATTCTTTACCGAGAGAGGAGGTTTATTGGCTCGCGGGTCGAGTTGCCCGGGCTCGGGGCGTCTGCGCCTTCTTCCTCTATGGCTATGGCCGCCCATGGTCTAAGATATCCTCTTCTTGTTGAGCCTTCCGCCTAAGAATTGGCCCAAGACGGCACTTGCTAAGATTAGAGGTATGGCCTTGTAGCTAAGGCCTACGAATATTCTAAGTGCTATTATCAGCGGTATGGGGGCGTGTATATACAAAAACCACGTAAATGATAGCCGCTTGCAATTCGAGCGAAGGTAGCCGAATGGAATATTCACGACGAGGGCGAATAGGGTGACGGCTAAGAGTTGTATAAGTATGTTATCTGTCATAGGATTTTGGTCCGCCGTTAAGCATGATTAGGCGTAAGTGGCATAGTATCAGAATAAGTATTCTCAGTCAAATCGCCGTGGGTGAGAGCTTTAAGTAAACATTAAATAACGCTTTTATTCCACTTATTGCCCTTGACAGTAGAAGGTATTTTATATACTATTAATAGACGTATAGTACTTAAGAATTAAGCCTAAGGGGGGCAGTCTTCAATGACCGAACGGATAGGTGAATTACTACTTAGAGCCAAACTTATAACCCAAGACCAGTTACTTCATGCCGTAGATGAGCAGAAAAAAACCGGCGGCAGACTCGGCGTTAACCTTACAAAGCTTGGGCATATCAGCGAAAAGGATCTGACCTCTTTTCTGAGTAAGCAATACGGTGTTCCTAGCGTTGATCTGGCTTCAATGGAGCTCGACCCAGAGGTCTGTAAGCTAATCCCTGAAAACGTCTGCAAGAAGAACAAGATAATCGCCATAGAGAGAAACGGCGCGACACTCGTCGTTGCCATGGCCGACCCTTCAAATATCGGTATAATAGACGATATAAAATTCCGAACAAATTATAATGTTGAATCCGTCGTTGCCTCTGAGGTAGCGATCATGGATAAGATGGAAGATGCCTACGCCGCTGCTGAGATGGAGATGGATATGGACGACGTCTTGGTCGATTTTGACGAAGACGAGATGGAGGTCGTCTCCGATGAAGACGACGTAGATTTAGGAGATCTCAAGAAGGGTGCTGAAGACGCGCCTGTCGTTAAGATAGTCAACTTCATCCTAACCGACGCCATTAAGAAGGGGGCCAGTGATATTCATATAGAGCCATACGAGAAGTCCTTCCGTGTGCGCTACAGGGTTGACGGTGTTCTCTTTGAGACGATGAA
>DAOVKH010000071.1 GCA_030631875.1 Deltaproteobacteria bacterium
ATTACGATCGTCGCACTGAAGAATGAGAATGTGAAGGTCTCTTTCGGAAGGCGTTCGCTATCTCCGCCCGCGAGCGCGTAATCTTTCTGTACAGTAAAGACTATCATCGCCCAGATGGATGTTATTATGAAGGCCGCCAGCATCAGCAAAAATAGCGGGCTTATCGTAGATACGGCAGAGGCGAGGAGCTGGAAGAATACCAATATGTATAGGAACAGGTGGTCTCTCGGCTTGTTAAGATCTAAGAGTTTAAGGACGACGAGTATGAGCGTTAGGCTCGCTATGGAGGCGACAAAGGTCGTCCCATCTGTTAGGTACTTGAATATGAAGAGTCCAAGCACTACGGCGGCAATTAGGTTCCATACGATGCCAGGAATCCTGAATCTGAACTTTGTTATAAGTATAAGGCTTAGAAGAGTTAATAGACCCATTAGGGAAAGAAAGTCTCTGCTAATCTCGTCACTCAACGAGAGGCTAAGGAAACCTATCAGTGTCATGGCCCTTGTTATGGCCGCTTTGTGTGATACCATCTGCATGGATTAATTTGC
Source organism: Deltaproteobacteria bacterium (assembly GCA_030631875.1). Classification (GTDB taxonomy): domain Bacteria; phylum Desulfobacterota; class GWC2-55-46; order GWC2-55-46; family DRQE01; genus DAOVKH01. The sequence continues at coordinate 549 of DAOVKH010000071.1, forward strand.
CCTCACGTCTACGTTTGCACCACCACGTTTTTTGACGGATTTTATCAGTGCCAGAGTATGGAGTATTTTTTCGAGTTGCCCTAAACCCTTGGCGTGCGGCAGATTGCCGGAGAGTGTATTTAAGGCTACGGAGTAATCCTTCGCGAGGTACTCCTTGGCAAGGGACGCGGCCCGGATTACGGCGAGTTCAAAACTCGCCTCTGTGTCTTGTAAGTTGTTGAAGACCACCGTTAACTTCTTATCACTCTCTTCTTCGAATTCTCTTTGCATCGTATTGCGGGTGCGCGCGCTTGCTTTCCAGTCTATGTGGCGGGAGTCGTCGCCCGGGCGATACTCCCGAAGCCCGTAGAGTTCTATGCCTGAGCCTATGCGGGGCAGGCGTCGGGCACCGGTGTTGGTCATTAGGGGTGGCTCTTTGTCGGCGAGAGGTCTTGTCTCAGGATATACTATTAACTCCGAAGGAGCGTCGGTGGTCTTGCTCTTAAGTAAGAGGCCGAACGGGAAGCGAGTCTTGATTGTGACCCTCCTTAGCTTTACTATGCCACGCCTTTTAAAGCGATACTCTCCAAAGCAGGTAACCTCGCCCGACGGGGCTATCTTTAGTACATATCCCGGCCTATGGCTGAAGTCTTTTCTCTCTTTCTTTAAGGGAGCTTCCTCTATATTAAATGAGTATGACGGAAAGATCTTCTTTGCGTTGGTGACGGTCATCTTTATGAGAACGTCTCTGTTAGGGTAGACGTGCCTTGGCGGCGTGCGCTTTACCCGAAGCCCTCGGAGTGTGGATTCGCTTAGTATGCCCGATATTATTATGAGCGACAGGAGCATGGCAACGACAAGGTAGAGGAGGTTATTGCCCGTGTTGATGGCGGCAAAGCCTATGAGCAGGAGTGCCGATATATACCATGCTCCGGCTCGTGTAATCTTTATCTTACGGCGAGTAGGGCTGCGCTTTTCGACTCTGTCTTTATGAGAACCTTCTGTAGGGTGGGGAGGTCTCTTCATTCTAAATATCTTTGATACGATAAAGGCCAGCCACGGTAATGGAGCCGAGAGGATTCCGACGGGAAAGGCCACCTCTACACCGGAACTTCTATTGAGTTAAGTATCTCTTCTATTATGAGCGATGGTGTCGATAGCTCGGTCTCTGAAGCTATCTCTTCGGCGACTACTATTCTGTGAGCGAGCGTTGCCGCAGCCAAGCACTTTACGTCGTCGGGTGTGGCAAAGGTTCTCCCCCTGATGAGTGCCAGCGCCTGAGATGCTCTATTGAGGGCAATGGTGCCGCGCGGGCTCGCGCCTTGCCTCACACGGTCGTGTGTGCGTGTGCGTGCGACTATCTCGACGATATACTTGGCAACGTCTTCTTCTACGGTTACATTACCGATGGAGCGTTGTATCTCAAGAAGGTTCTTGGAACTCAGGACGGCGGCCGGTACTGAGTTTTTCGTATAGAGGCCGTCGGTGCTGTCTTTGCTCGGTGAGCTTATGAGTCTCTGCTCGATATCCTTATCCGGGTAGCCTATCTTAATGGAGAGCATGAATCTGTCTAATTGCGACTCGGGCAGGGGGAATGTCCCTGCGTACTCGGTCGGGTTCTGTGTGGCTATGAGCATGAAGGGGCGAGGCAGGAGGTATGTCAGGTTCTCTACCGAGATTTGTTCTTCGCCCATGGCCTCAAGGAGTGCGCTCTGTGTCTTTGGTGTGGCACGGTTTATCTCATCGGCCAGGACTATGTTGGCGAATATAGGGCCGTGTCTGAATTCAAAGTTCCTCGTGGAGTCGTTGTAGATGTTAACGCCTATTACGTCCGAGGGTAGGAGATCGCTCGTAAATTGAATGCGCTTGAAGCTCGCCTCAATGCTCTTTGCCAGCGCGCGCGCAAGTGTTGTCTTGCCGACTCCGGGCACGTCCTCTATGAGGAGGTGACCTCCGGCTATGAGTGTCGTTACGGCCAGCTCGACGACCGCCTCTTTACCGATGAGTGTTTGGTTAAGGTTCTCTTTAAGGGTGGCGATGTCTTCCAAAATCTTTGGCAATATCTTTGGTAGTATCGTTGGATTAATCGGATTAGTTGTATTCGTCATAAGCTAATATTACCAGAGTTTTATGGTGTGCGTCAAATTTAACGGGATCTTAAAAGTTAATGGCGACCATTTAGAGGAGTGATTTAGAGATTTGCCTGCCCGAATTCATCGTCTTTAGAGTATGGCGACACGCCTTAAAATACTATAAAAGCAGAGTTTTTCACTTGAAAGTCCAACTTCGGTATGGTACATTTAAAGACTTATTAAATACGCACCCGTGAGGTAAAGGGCAGGTGGTGTCTCCTAATGTAGGAGGCTTCTGCTTTTAGTTTTATCACGGGGAGGCAAAAACCAAAGAAGAGGAGAGATTACAATGGGTTACGTTACAATGAAGCAGTTACTGGAGGCCGGTGTTCACTTTGGCCACCAGACCAAAAGATGGAATCCGAAGATGAAGCGTTATATCTTCGGCGCAAGGAACGGCATATATATCGTAGATCTTCAGCAGACGGTAGGTATGTTCAGGAAAGCACACGACTTTATAAAAGAGGTCGCCAGCAGAGGTGAGCGTATACTCTTCGTAGGAACTAAGAAGCAGGCACACACTCAGATAGAGAATGCGGCCAAGAAGTGCGGCATGGACTTTGTTAATAACAGATGGGTCGGCGGACTCCTTACAAACTACGAGACCGTTAAGAAGAGTATCAACAGGATGAAGAAGATCGAGGAGATGCAGGCCTCCGATGATTCTTCTATCGTTACGAAGAAGGAAGCCCTGATGCTTGAGCGTGAAAGACAAAGGCTTGATAAGAACTTCGGCGGAATACGTGATATGGGCGGGGCTCCGGGCGCGATATTCGTCATAGACTCCAAGAAGGAGGCTATAGCCGTAAAGGAAGGGCGCAAGCTCGGCATACCTGTCGTAGCTATAGTCGATACCAACTGCGATCCGGACGAGATAGATTATATTATTCCCGGTAATGATGATGCCATAAGAGCCATAGACCTCTTTGCCTCGTCTATGGCCGATGCGTGCAATCAGGGTAAGGCTCTATATGAAGAGTCTCTAAGGAAAGACAATGACAAAGACGTAGAGGCAGAGCTTACTGCCGCTGCTGAAGCAGAAGCCGCCCCTGCGGCCGCCCCTGCGGTTGAATCGAAAGTCGCCCCTGCGACCGCACCTGCGCCGGAAGTAAAAGCAGAAGTCGCCGCCCCTGCGGCTACCCCTGCGCCGGAAGCTAAAGCAGAAGCGCCTAAGGCAAAGTAATTCAGAGATAATCGTTTGTTCGTTGGGTAGCGTGCGCCCTTATTGGGCGCGCGCTACGTCTGCGGACTTTACTAATACTTTTAGAATTAAGACAATAATATTGTCATATGACGGAGGTTTGAATTTAAGATGGGTATATCAGCAAGTCAGGTAAAAGATCTTAGAGAGAAGACAGGCGCCGGAATGATGGACTGTAAGCGCGCCTTGGTAGAGACCGACGGCGACTTTGAAGGTGCTATGACATATCTTCGTGAGAAGGGCTTGGCTACGGCACAGAAGAAGTCCGGTCGTCAGACGAGTGAAGGTACGATTGGTTCTTATATTCATGCCGGCGGCAGTGTCGGTGTTATGGTAGAGGTTAATTGCGAGACGGATTTTGTCGCAAAAAACGAAGATTTTCAGGAGTTAGTTAAAGACATTGCAATGCATATAGCCGCCATGAGTCCGCTCTATGTAGAGGCAGAAGAAGTCCCTGCCGATCTGATAGAGAAGGAAAAGGCCATCTTCAGGGTGCAGGCCAAGGAGTCAGGCAAGCCCGACAATATTATAGAGAAGATGATAGACGGTAAGATAAAGAAGTACTTAAATGAGATATGCCTGCTCGGTCAGCCATTTGTGAAGGATTCCGACAAGACCGTTGGAGACGTTATTACGGCGGCCGTAACAAAGCTTGGTGAAAACCTACAGGTTGGACGCTTCGTGCGCTTTAAGGTTGGCGAGGGCGCGGAGGATAGTGAAGGCAGTTCTGAGGGCGAGGAGTAAGTACTCCTGTGCTCTGAGTGTGGGCTTTTAAAATAATATGTTAGGCGGCCTTCATGGATATTAAATATAAAAGAATAATGCTCAAACTCTCCGGCGAGGTTCTTATGGGAGAGCGCGAATACGGCGTTGAGCCGGAGTTCGTAGAATCCATAGCCGCCGAGATAAAAGAAGTCTTCGAGCTTGGCGTGGAGATATCTATCGTCATAGGCGGAGGCAATATATTCCGAGGTATTGAGGGTAGTGCGCGCGGTATGGACAGGGTCTCTGCCGATTACGCAGGAATGTTGGCTACCGTAATAAATGCCTTAACGCTTCAGGACGCACTCGAAAAGCAGGATGTAAAGACCCGTGTCATCTCGGCCATAGAGATGAAGGAGTTGGCAGAGCCCTACATAAGGCGCCGAGCCGTAAGGCATCTCGAAAAAGGCAGGGTGATTATATTTGCCGCAGGTACGGGCAACCCATACTTTACGACAGATACGGCCGCTTCCTTGAGAGCAATGGAGATGCACGCCGAGGTTATCATGAAGGGGACGAAGGTCGACGGTGTCTACGATAAGGATCCGATGAAGGACTCATCTGCTAAACGCTTCGAGAGCCTTAGCTATAAAGAGGTCTTGAATAAAGAGTTGGCCGTCATGGATGCCACCGCAATATCGTTATGCAAAGATAATAATATGCCCATCATCGTATTCGATGTTAAGAGCAGGGGCAATATAATTAGGATAATAAAGGGCGATAAAGTCGGAACGATTGTCGACTCAAGATAAGGATCTAATATGAAAGCGATATTGACCGAGACGAAGAGAAAGATGTCGATGGCCGTAGAGGTACTTGGTACGGAGTTCGGCAAGCTCAGAACGGGCCGCGCGTCGATATCGATACTCGATGGTGTGAGCATAGACTACTACGGTGCTCCGACACCGCTCAATCAATTGGCTACATTGTCTGTCCCTGAAAGCCAAGTCATAACGATACAGCCATTCGACGCGGGGCAGCTCGCTGATATAGAAAAAGCTATAGTAGCAACAGGGCTTGGCCTTACACCCAATAATGACGGGAAGCTCATACGCATTAATATACCTCAGCTCACAGAGGAGAGGCGTAAGGAGTTCGTAAAGTTAGCGAAGAAGAATGCCGAAGACGGGCGCATTGCCATAAGAAATTGCAGGAGAGACGCCAATGATTCTTTAAAGAAGCTTGAGAAGGATAAAGAGATTTCTCAGGACGAACTAAAGAAGGCGCAGGCAGACGTGCAGGAGATAACCGACGCAGAGATTAAGCGTGTCGACGAGGCACTTGCAGTGAAAGAAGCAGAGATAATGGCGGTTTGACCTCTTCATCAGTCAGTTAATCTACAATATGTAATGGATGACTTTAGTAAATACCCCGACATGGATATCTTAGACCCTGAAAATATGCCGCGCCATATTGCGATAATAATGGACGGTAACGGCCGTTGGGCAAAGAAGCGTCTCCTTGGTCGCATAAACGGCCATAAGAAGGGCGTTGATGCCGCGCGCACCGTCGTTAAGTCGTGTCGCGAGCTTGGCGTTGAGTTTTTGACCCTATATACCTTTTCTGTTGAAAACTGGAATCGTCCGCCCGCTGAGGTCAAGATGCTCATGGGTTTCCTGGAGAGGCACTTAAAGGGCGAAGCTCATATGATGCTCGATAACGGTATTCGCTTTAAGGCCATAGGCAATTTAGAAGATTTGCCCGTGAGTGTGCGCGACGTTATAGCCGACTTAGAGGATAAGACCAAACATAATACCGATATGGTGCTTCAGATGGCTCTTAGCTACGGCTCCAGAGCCGAGCTTACAGAGGCGTGCAGGCGAATCGCCAAGAAGGTAGAGCTTGGCGAGATAACTTCTAAAGAGATTACCGAGGATATGCTCGGTGATTCTCTTTACACGGCAGGCATTCCGGACCCGGATCTTCTCATAAGAACAAGTGGTGAGATGAGGCTCTCGAACTTTATGCTCTGGCAGATGGCCTATACAGAGCTCTTTATATGCGATGTGCTTTGGCCGGACTTTAATAAAGAAGATCTCATAAGTGCCATAAACGACTTCCAGAGTCGTGAGCGCAGGTTTGGTCTGACAGGCGAGCAGACGGTCAAGGCCGTCGGCTGAGGCTCTGTTATATAGCCGCTCGGCAACATCGAAGCGCACACCTAAAGACCCACCCCTAATAAAGAACTATGTGAATATATATATTATGGGTAGGGCGAGGAGACAGGTTCTGAAGAGGCTCTTAAGCGCAATCATCTTGATCCCGATAGTCGTAGTGGTTACTCTCTACGCGCCCGCCATATGGTTTACATCCGTTGTTTCCCTGCTGATATTGGCAACCATCAAAGAATGTAACGCGATAATCGCGGGAGGTAGTCGGGGCGCATGGTCATGGCTGCCTATATTTATGGCGTCGGCTTTGCCGTTTCTCTATCTCTTCGACGGCGGCATGGAGGGCTTATCACGCTACTTAAGCGGGGCTGTATTGATACTCTTTATAGCCGCTATGGTATCTTCTAAGGATTTAAAGATAGCCTCCGAGTGGGTGCGCTCTACGATATTTTCTATAATCTATATAGCCCTGCCTTTTTCTTTGTTGGCACTCTTAGCCGTTGCCGATAACGGCAGGCTTTGGATATTATTTATCTTATTGCTCGTATGGTCGAATGACACCTTTGCCTTCTGTACGGGTAAGCTCATTGGTCGCCATAAACTCTCGCCGAATATAAGCCCAGGTAAGAGCATAGAGGGTGCGGCGGGTGGTCTACTTGGCGGCGTTGTAGTGATTCTTATCTTTAACCATTACTGTGCGCTTGGCCTTGAGTTACCTACGGCTATAGCCTTGGCATTGGTGCTTGGCGTACTCTCGATACTTGGAGATCTATTTGAGTCTCTGATAAAGCGCGGCTCTGATGTAAAGGACTCCGGCTCGCTCATACCCGGACACGGCGGCATACTCGACCGAGTCGACAGCATGGTATTTGTCGTTCCGGCGTTATATTACTTTCTCTTATTTGACGGCATTATTATATGAAGAACCTTTCTATACTCGGCTCTACCGGCTCAATCGGCAGGAGTACGCTTGAGATTGTAGAGCTTAACCCGGAGCTATTCAATGTCGTAGCCCTTACGGGCGGACGTAACGTAAGACTCTTAAGGGAGCAGATCCGTAAGTTTAAACCAAGCTTCGTATCGGTGCTGAACGAAGGTTCGGCAAAGACTTTGTATAAAGAATTTCCGTCCCTTAAGGTGGGCTTCGGCGTTGAGGGTACGATTCAAGCGGCGACTTTAGGTAAGGTCGACACGGTCGTATCGGCGATAGTCGGCGCGGCGGGTCTGTTGCCGACCTTATCGGCAATAAGGGCAGGCAAGGACATTGCCCTTGCCAATAAAGAGAGCCTTGTTATAGCCGGCCCTCTCGTCATGAGCGAGGCGAAGAAGTACGGC
>DAOVKH010000149.1 GCA_030631875.1 Deltaproteobacteria bacterium
ATATACCAAGGAGAAGATAACGGCACTCAAGGAGAATATAAAGTGGTTCCTCTCTGGCTTTAAGAATAAGGCACCACTGGTGGTCGGGCATAACCCGGTTGCGTCGCTACTATATATTGCGCTCTTCTTTGTGTTGCTTGCGCAAATTGTAACTGGTCTTCTTCTTGCTGGCATTGAGTTCGATATGTTTCCGGGCAACCTCATAACAGGCGGACTTGGCGAGCATGCCGTAGAAGAGATAGAAGAGGTCGCAGAGGAGATCCACGAATTCGGCCTCTGGTTTGTGATAGGTTTCTTTATCTTCCATATGGGAGGGCTTCTCATACACCACCTATTCGACAGGGGCGGGCTTCTTGCTTCTATGATCCATGGTAAAAAGTATTTCCGCAAGGAGGATTTAGAGCTATAATACTCTTATGCGCATACTTTTGGTGGAAGATGAAGCCGAGCTCTCGGCGATAATAAAGAAAGGGCTCGAAGAGGCCGGCTACAGCGTTGATGCGGCATCGGACGGTGAAGAGGGGTTGCATATGGCTACCGAATATCCCGTCGATGCCGTTATCCTCGACGTAATGCTCCCAAAGCTCGACGGCATAACCCTCCTCGGAAGACTTCGCAGGGAGGGTATCAAGACACCTGTAATAATGCTTACGGCAAAGGATACCTTGAGCGATAAGATAAAGGGGTTGGACGTAGGCGCGGACGACTACCTCACCAAGCCCTTTGACTTCGATGAGTTACTTGCACGCTTACGCTCTCTCCTAAGGCGGGGAAGCGAGACCAAAGAGGCCGTCATACATATCGCCGACCTTCAAATAGATACCGCGAGCCACGAGGTAAGGCGCGGCAATAAATTGATAAAACTATCGGCAAGGGAGTACGCTCTCCTTGAGTACCTTGCCTATAGAAAAGGTAGTGTCGTTACTCGAGGCGAGATAACCGAACACATATACGACGAGAGCTTTGAGAAAGACTCAAATATAATAGATGTCTATATGAACTATCTTAGAGGCAAGATAGATAAGGGCTTCGACAAGAAGCTCCTCCATACGGTAAGGGGCGCGGGCTATATCTTAAAGGAGGCTCAAGAATAACCCATGGGCTCATCGATAAAATTTAAACTTGTCGGAAGTTTCCTGCTCTTCTTTTTAATAGTGCTTACCGTATTCGGGATATTTCTCTATAATAAACTTGACGCTATAGTAATGGATTCCATAGACAGCCACCTTCACTCAGAGGTTCAGCTCATAGCCGGACTCATACGTGTTGATGACGGAGAGTTTGAGGTGGAGTTGTCTGAGGCAGAGGTCGGCGACTACGCCGTGGCACTCTCAGGACATTACTACCAGGTAGTCTCATCAACGGGTAAGATAATAGGGCGCTCGCCATCGCTATCCAATGTAGAGGCCGCACTTCCGGTGGTCGTTAACGCATCTTCGCCGACTTATAAGACCATCATAGGGCCGAGAAAACTTCCGCTGAGGCTACTTAGCGAGTCATTCACCTTTCCCGAATCCGGGACTATAACGGTACAGGCCTCTGAATCACTTGAATCTTCCTACGAACTTTTAGCTCTCTTTAAAGATACTATATTGATATTATTTCCCTTTGTCTTCTTCTTGTCGGGTCTTGGTATGGTCCTGGTGACGAGATATTCCTTTAGGCCGATTAATATCTTTTCTAAGAAGGTAGGCACCATAACAGAGAGGAATCTGAATGACAGAATCTCCTGCGGAGATACGGCCTCAGAGCTTCGCCCTCTTGCCGAGAACTTTAATACAATGCTCGCGCGCATAGAAGAGTCCTTTATGAGACAGAAGCAGTTCTTCTCCGACGCCTCGCATGAGCTTCGTACCCCGACGGCAGTTATAAAGAGTACCTGCGACGTAACACTGTCAAAAGAACGTACGACCGAAGAGTATCGAGAAGCGATAGAGGCAATTGAAGGAGCCTCCGGTCGCTTAGCCGAGCTTATAGACAGAGTGCTTGAGCTATCAAGGCTTGAGAGTAAGGCGTCGGCTCTGACACTTGAAGAGGTTGACTTAAAGGAGCTTATAGACAAGACACTTAAGCTTCTTGCCCCAACGGCCAAGAAGAGGGAAATAAAGATAAGTATCGGTGGGTCTTCTCCCACGGTGCGCGTCGATAGAGATAGGATAACCGAGGCCTTTACCAATATTATAGATAACGCCATAAAGTATAGCGCCCGTGGCGGAAGTGTCGTTGTAGAGGTTGGTGAAGAATACGACTGCGCTTCGGTTACAGTCATTGACGATGGCATGGGTATTGCCAAGGATAATCTCGAACGTATCTTCGAGAGGTTCTACCGTGTTGACGCAAGCCGTAAGGGTGTCGAGGGGAGCGGACTTGGCCTCTCTATAGTAAAGGTCATAGTCGAGGCTCATAAAGGGAAGATCGATATTCAAAGCGAGGTTGGCAAAGGAACGAGTTTTAAGGTAGTCTTGCCTAAAAAATAGTATTCAGAAATGGCCAAAACCCCCGACATTCGCCGGACTTACGCCCTTACCGGAGTCACCATAATAAAGAAGAAACGCTGGACTAAGAAAGGCCCGCCATTGAAGGCCTTCCTTTAACTTGTTAAATGGTTTTTCTTTACTTAATTCCTTTTTTTCTAAAAAAATTAAGTGGCAGTGCAAAAACCATTATTTCTAATAAGAGCAGCTCCGAGGAAGGTCCTCATTAGGAATAATTTCTCTTCTCCAGTATATCTATGGAATTTACTACTATATCTTTTATTGATGCCGGCTTTACTAAGTATTTCACCTCTTCGTCTTCAAAGAACTCAATGTACTCCTTACTTCTATTACTTGAGAGAAAGAGTATGCGGTCTTTTATGGTGGTGTCTATCTTGACGGCCTCTCTGTAAAGCTTCATTCCGTCTATGCCAATTAGATTGATATCCATCATTATAAGGTCAAAGTATTCTTCTCTGATCCGCTTGAGCGCATCCTTGCCGTTGTCCGTGCCATTGACGAGCCCCTCTTTGGTGAGTACAACCTTCATCAAATTTACGAAAGGCTCTGATTTATCTACAATGAGTATCTTTTCATTCCAGACACTTGGAATTTTGGGTATCTTCTTTACCAACAGTTCAAACTCACAGCGCGACCGTAAGAACCTCTCTATACTTCTTTTGTGTTTTTCTACCTCTACAGAAAAATCAACGAATTCCTCTGAATATTCCTTGAGGCTCTCTGTTACGTAGATAAAAAGACTGCTCAGTTCCGCGTGCTCAAGCTCTATGGCCGAGTCGAGCATGGCGTAAGCCGTAAACGTGCCATCGTCGATCATGTCGAGGATCCTCTTGATTATAGCCTTGTGTCTATCCTTAAGACCATCGTCTATCTCAAATGGGACCGTCAGGGCAGGGATATCTTTATAAACGGAGAGGGCCCGCGCCATGAGCCTTGCGTGCTCTTCTTCGTCTTTCATCAGACATATAAAGAGGTCCTGCAGTTCCTTATCCTCGCTAAGAATACATGCGGCGTCAGCATAGAGTGACGCCGCGGCTTCCTCCATGGACTGAAGCCATTCTATATTGCCCTTCATTATAGAAAGGGCTCTGTCTTTTTCTTGAGGTGTCATTATGGTCCTTATTGCCCCTAAAGGACTTTCACTTCCCGTGATTCAATAATATCTCCCGGGTTGTAGCACTTCATACTCACATACTGCCAACCTTGCTATGCCCGGATTGCAACATACTGCATAGACCAGCTTAAGGAGACAATATGCGACAATATAAGTATATTTTTTTTATATGGTTTTATCAATCGGGTAACTCATGTAATTTTAATACACCGAAAGGTGTATGGATATAGTACTACTTTTGGGTGAGAGGTAAAGGAGGCTCTAAGGTGATACGGATTACAGCTGAAGGGATTAGGACTTTAAGGTAACGCTGCTTAATAAAAGGTTTTATGGGTCAAGTTTAGGTTTCGATGAGACCTTTTTTCAAGGCTATTCTTACTAGTCCGCCCATATCGTGTGTGTCTAGCTTCTTCATGATGTTGGTTCTATGAGTCTTGACTGTATGGGGTGAGATGAAGAGTTTTCCCGCGACATCTTCATTCTTTGCTCCAAGGACCAAGAGTTGAAGGATCTCTTTTTCCCGGTCGGTGAGGGTGTCGAAGGGTTCCGAGACTTGTTCTTTTTGTACTACCTCCACAAGACTTTCAAAGAGCTGGTCTTTTATGGCAGGACTTATATATCGTTTATTATTGAGAATCTTTTCCACCGACTCCAGTACCTCAGAGGAGTTAGAACCCTTTAGCACATACCCACTGGCTCCCGCCTTTAAGGCATCCATCACATAGTGCTCCTCCGAGTGCATGGAGAGCATTATAACTTTTACCTCTGGAAACTCTTTCGTGATCCGCCTGGTAGTCTCCAGGCCGTTCATCTTGGGCATACCGATGTCCATAAAAACAATATCAGGTCTCAGTCTCTCTACGGCCTTCAA
>DAOVKH010000136.1 GCA_030631875.1 Deltaproteobacteria bacterium
AAGTTTAGGCGAGCTAATGTCTCCGGGCGACAATCCTTTATATTGCATCCGAATATCTTGACCTCTCCTGAGCTTGGCGTTATGAGGTCCAAGAGCATATGGAGGGTCGTTGTCTTTCCGGCGCCGTTCGGACCAAGCAGCCCCAGTATCTCACCTCGCCTTATTTCAAAGCACAGGTCATCAACGGCCGTGACCTTACCGAAGTGTTTGGTCAGCCCTATAACCTCTACAACGCTATCTTGAGAATTATTATTCATAATAGTCTTAGAGTATAATGTAATTTTGCTCTACGGGCAAGGGTTTACGCCAAGCTTTCTCCTTGCCTGCGAGTGATGATTACGGTATCATCAATAGATATATTTTAAGATGGAATATAAATACCCTTCCTGACGCTTAAATGGTCTTTAAACTGGAGGGTATAAAGGCTAATTTACAGGAAAGAGAGTCGAGTCTTTCGGCGAACCACTAAAATGTTCATAACACTTGAAGGTATAGAAGGCTCCGGCAAGACAACGCAGATAGTCTCGATAGTCGAGTTCTTAGAGGCTCACGGGCGAAATGTATTGGTATTGAGAGAGCCCGGTGGCACGCCGCTTGGCGATATTGCGAGGGATATACTCCTTAATTCAAGCGAGGCAAGTGACGCTATGACGCACGAGGCCGAGCTTCTCCTTTATGAGACCTCAAGGGCCGAGCTTGTATCTAAGGTCATTCGTCCGGCACTCGCTAAAGGTTCTTTCGTCGTCTGTGACCGCTTCACAGACTCGACCATTGCCTACCAGCACTTTGGGCGAGGTCTCGACAGAGGTACTGTAGATAGCCTTAACGCCTTTGCCACGGGCGGGCTGACTCCGGATATAACCTTTGTATTTGACCTGCCCGTTGAAGAGGGGCTTGGGCGTGCCTTAAGGAGGATAGAGGCCGCAGAAGGCGACGGCACGAATAGCGAAGACCGTTTTGAGAAGGAGGCTCTCAGCTTTCACGAGCGCATTCGTAATGGATACCTGAGCTTGGCCGAGGAAACCCCCGAGCGCATTAAGGTCGTCAATGCCGATAGGGGCATAAAAGAGATACACATGGAGCTCTTTCGTTTGATGGGAGAGTTTATTCTAAGGAGAAGGTAGGCTGTGAGCTTAGCGGTAAACTTTAAAGATATAGTCGGCCACGTAAAGACTATAGAGCGCTTAAAGAAGATAGTCGTAAGTGGGCGCATTGGCCACGGCTATCTATTCTCAGGCCCTGAGGGAACGGGTAAGAGCCTACTCGTTAGAGCTTTTGCCGAGGCGGCTAATTGTGAAAGTTCCGTTGGGGGAGTTTCCTGCGGCAGTTGTCGGTCGTGTGAGAGTTTTATAAACGGCTCTACGCTTAACTACATGACCGTCGAGCCCGATAAGGACGGTAAGTTAAAGATAGATGCTATACGTGAGTTTCAGCGTCTGCTCGTATACAAGGTTGACCAAGGTCTAAGGTTTGCCGTCATAGAGGGTGCGGATCTTATGGCCGCCAATGCCTCTAATGTACTCTTAAAGACACTTGAAGAGCCGCCCGAGGGCTATGTCATAGTGCTCGTTACTTCAAGGGGCGATCACCTTCTTCCGACTATATTGTCGAGGTGTCAGCGGATAAACGTGGGGCCTTTATCGAGCAGAGTAATATCCGATTACCTGCGAGACCATAAGGGACTTAGTGCGCGTGACTCAGAGCTTTCGGCAAAGCTTGGTTTTGGGTCTATGAGTGCCGCTTTGGCTATAGCCGATGAGGGAGGATTAGACAAGAGAAACGATTTTCTCCTTGGCGTCAGAGGGCTTAGCAAAAAAGGCACCGACCATAGTGCATTTATAGATATGGCGGAAAAACTCGCAAAGGATAGTGAGCTTACCTACTTGCTCGACGTAATGAAGAGTTATTTAAGGGACGTAGCCGTTATAAGGGCAGGCTCTCCTGAGCTTGTAGTTAACAGTGCTATTGAAGGGCTTTACGATGATGCGGCTGATATGGATATCGACGCCCTCGTTGAGTCTTTTTATCTAACCGAAGCCGCACGGCGTTCGATAGTTCCGCCGAGCTACGCCAATAAGAGGCTCACGCTGGAGTCGCTATTTACAAAGTACGTTGAGGCAGTTAATAATTAAAGATAAAAAATAAGACGCGCTACTATCACGTTGCCGTGGTTGTGGTCGCCAATAAGAAGGAAGATTTATAATGCGCATAGTTGGTATAAGGTTTAAGAAGGCAGGGCGCGTCTACGACTTTGATGCAGGCGTTCTGGAGTTGGCCTTTGGAGACGACGTTATAATCGAGGTCGAAAAGGGCATAGGTTTTGGTCGTGTCGCTAAATTACCCAAAGAGGGTACTTCCTCAGAGTCAACCCCAGGTACTACTCCGGCCCCAAAGGGGCGAAAGCTCAAGCGTGTCGTCAGAAAGGCCGATCAGGTAGACCTTGAACGAAAGGCCTTTAATAAAGAGCGCGAGGGCGAGGCCTTCAGGGTCTGCGCCGATAAGATAAAGGAATATAAGCTTCCCATGAAGCTTGTAAATGTCGAGTACCTCTTTGATTCTTCAAAGGCGATATTTTACTTTACATCCGAGAGCCGAGTGGACTTTCGCGTACTCGTAAAGGATATGGCCGCCCATCTATTTACACGCATAGAGATGCGCCAGATTGGTGTGCGTGATGAGGCAAAGCTCCTCGGAGGCTTCGGGCCGTGCGGTAGAGAGCTGTGTTGTGCAAGCTTCCTCGACGACTTTAAGCCCGTCACGGTAAGGATGGCAAAGGAGCAGGGCTTAGCGCTTAATCCGCTTAAGATATCCGGCGTATGCGGTCGCCTCATGTGTTGCCTTAGCTACGAGCATGACGGGTCGGCAAAAAAACGAGGCGGTAAGAAGACCGGCAGTAAGGCCAGGGACGGTCAAAGAGACAGCAGAGGCCAGAGTCGCTGTTGTTCAAATAAAAAAGAGAGCGGCGAAGGTAGTTGCGCCTGCCCGTCCAAACGCACCGACAGAAAAGACGGCGACAAACCAAGGAAACTTCAGGGCGACATCCATATGGATGGCGCGTCTTTAGGAGCAGAGAGTAAGGGCGCTGATGTGCGTAAGGACTCCAACAAGCGAGAGCGCGGCGGTAGAGATAGAGGAGGTCGTGGCGGCAAAGGACGCCCGGATAGAAGAGAGAAGATTAAAGATCCAAGGAAGGCTCCGCTCAAGGCCGACGTTCATATGGAGGGTGTCGTGCCGGATGCAATGAGCACAAAGGAAAAGCCCTCTGCCAACAACCAGCGGACTGACGGCCAGAAGCCTGACAGCCAGCGACCAGAGAACCAACGCCCCGACAGCCAGAGGCCCGACAGTCAAAAGACCGACAGCCAGAGGGCTGACGGCCAACCGAAGCGTCGCAGTAGGAGGCGTGGCAGAAGGCGCGGCTTTAGAAAGAGCAGAGAGGGTGGCGGAGGTACTTCGTCCTCAGGAAGTAGCTCTGGCGGCAGTAGTACCGGGGGTTCAAATGACAGCTAACGCCAATAAAAAATTCTATATAACGACACCCATCTACTATGTAAATGACATTCCGCACATAGGCCACGCCTATACGACCATAGCTGGAGACGTCTTGGCGAGGTATAAACGTCTTAAGGGATTCCAAGTTAAGTTCCTGACCGGCACAGACGAACACGGCGAGAAGGTAGAGCTTGCGGCAAAGAAGGCAGGCACTACGCCAAAGGAGCTTGCCGATAAGGTCGTTCAGAGGTATCAAACCCTCTGGGAACGCCTTAATATATCGAATGATGACTTCATAAGAACGACCGAGCAGCGCCATCGCGTAGCCGTAAAGACCATCTGGGAGGCCGCCGTTGAGGCGGGCGATATATACCTTGGCGAGTATGAGGATTGGTACTGTACGCCGTGTGAAAACTTCCTGACCGATATGCAGTTGGACGATGGTAAGTGCCCTGACTGCGCGCGCGAAGTAAAAAAGCTTAAAGAAGAGAGCTACTTCTTTAAGCTCTCCAATTACGGAGAGCGTCTTATTAAGTATATAAACGACAACCCCGACTTCATAGCACCGGAGGTCAGGCGTAATGAGGTCTTGAGTTTTATAAGGGAAGGCCTTCGGGATTTAAGTGTCAGCCGTACGACATTTTCGTGGGGCATACCCGTCCCCGAAAACCCGGAGCACGTCATGTACGTATGGTTCGACGCGCTTACGAATTACCTGACAAGCACGGGCTATCCGAGTGAGAGCTATAAAGATGCGTGGCCGGCAGACGTACACATAATTGGTAAAGACATATTGCGCTTCCACGCCATATACTGGCCGTCGTTCCTGATGAGCGCAAACCTTGAGGTTCCAAAGAAGGTATTTGCCCACGGCTGGTGGACGGTCGAAGGCAAAAAGATGAGCAAGAGCCTCGGCAATGTCGTAGACCCGTTTGAGGTTATAGACGAGTACGGTACAGATCAATTCAGATTCTTCCTGCTTCGTGAGGTCTCGTTCGGATTAGACGGAGACTTTTCTATAGATGCACTCAAGGGGCGCATCAACAGCGAGCTTGCCAATGATCTTGGCAATCTACTATCGAGAAGCGTTTCCATGATATTAAAGTATAGAGACGGCGTTATACCAAAGTCCGACTGTAAGGACGGCGTATGCGACGTGGGACTATCGAAGATATTCAACGCTCTGGCCGAAGAGGTAGAGGCCGGCATGGAGGCGCTTAAGTTCAATGTCGTCTTGGAAGAGATATGGAAGGCCGTAAGAGAATTAAACGGCTACGTTGAACGCTCGGCACCTTGGACGCTCGCCAAGGAAAATAAAGATAAAGAACTTTCAAAGGTCTTATACACCTTAGCGGAAGGGCTTCGTATTATCGCT
>DAOVKH010000224.1 GCA_030631875.1 Deltaproteobacteria bacterium
GGCGTATACGACGCTCTTCTCAAGAGGGGGGTTATAGTTCGTCCGATGAAGGGCTATGGTCTGCCCGAGTACATTCGTATCACCGTCGGCACAATGAAAGAGAATAAAAGATTCTTGGATGAATTCTTTGAAGTTACAGCGAAGATTACGGGTTAGTATTTAAATATAAAACAAGGGGAGTATGAGTGATGATAATAGTGTTGAAGAAGGATGCGACAGAGGAAGAGAAGGACAATGTAATATGTAAGATAAAGTCGCTTGGGTTGAGCGTGCACGTATCCGAGGGCGAGGAGAGAACGATAATAGGGGCGATAGGCGATGAGGCAAAGCTGGCTCAGACCTCATTTGAATCCCTTGGAGGCGTAGAGAGTGCTATGCCGATAACAAAACCTTACAAGCTCGTGAGCCGTGAGTTTAAGCACGATTCGAGTGTCATAGACGTTGATGGCATAAAGATTGGCGGCAAGAAGATTCAGGTCATTGCCGGCCCTTGCAGTGTCGAGACCGAAGAGCTCCTCTTGGACTGCGCCGAGAAGGTCAAGGCCAGCGGTGCGGAGTTCCTAAGGGGTGGAGCGTTTAAGCCGAGAACCTCGCCGTATTCTTTCCAGGGTCTTGGTGAAGAGGGGCTTAAGTATATGTCCGAGGCGAAGAAGAAGACGGGCCTGCCTGTAGTTAGCGAGATAATGGACCCGAGAGACATAGATGTCATCTGCGAGCACGTTGATATTATTCAAATCGGCGCGCGTAATATGCAGAACTTTCGCCTCCTGACAGAGGTCGGTAAGACAGGTAAGACCGTGCTCTTAAAGCGTGGGCTTTCCGGCACAATCGCGGAGCTTCTGATGAGTGCCGAGTACATCGCCTCTCAGGGCAACAGCAATATAATATTCTGCGAGCGAGGCATAAGGACATTCGAGACGGCAACACGCAATACACTCGACTTAACTGCCGTACCCGTACTTAAAGAAGAGACACACCTGCCTGTATTTATAGATCCGAGCCACGCCACGGGTAAGTGGCATATGGTTGCGCCGTTATCAAAGGCCGCCGTAGCCGTCGGTGCGGACGGACTCTTGATTGAGGTACACTCCGACCCTGCCAACGCTCTATGCGACGGCGGGCAGTCGCTTAAGCCTACGACATTCGATACATTGATGAAAGATCTGCGGAAGGTCGCCGAGGCCGTCGGCAGAACCTTATAAGAGAGATATTCTTCTATGACGGAAGTTCACTTTAATAAGGTAGCTATAATCGGCGTCGGCTTGATAGGCGGCTCGCTTGCGATGGTCCTTAAGGCGAAGGGGCTTTGCGATACGATCGTCGGTATCGGCCGTGGTAAAGAAAACCTCGAAACCGCAAAGCAGATGGGGCTTATAGACGAATACACCCACGATATCGCCGAGGGTGTTCAAGGGGCGGATCTGGTCGTCTTGGCCGTGCCTGTTATGAGTATTGAGGGTGTTGTTAAACGCGCGGCAAGTAGCTTTAAGACAGGCGCTATAGTAACCGACGTTGGAAGCGTTAAGGAAGAAATTATAAATACGGTAACAGCGCACCTGCCTGAGGGTGTACACTTCGTAGCCGCCCATCCGATAGCAGGGACGGAAAACTCCGGTGCCGAGGCATCGGTAAAGGACTTATACGTCGGCAGAAGGTGCATCATAACTCCGACCGATAAGACCGACAAGGCAGCACTTGATAAGGTCGTTAAACTATGGAAGCTTGCCGGAAGCGAGGTCGTTACGATGGACGCGCGCGAGCACGATATTATACTTGCCGCCGTCAGCCACCTTCCGCACGTTATAGCCTATGCGCTCGTCAACTCCATTGCCGACGCCGGCAAGGGCATGGAGCGTGATGTGATTAGCTACTCGGCAGGAGGCTTTAAGGATACGACACGCATCGCAGGAAGCTCGCCCGATATGTGGACCGATATTTGCCAGATGAATAAGACGGCACTCGTCGGCGTGATAGAGGGCTTTCAGGCGGAGCTTGAGGCTATCAAGGTAGATATAGAAGCAGACAATACCGAACTCATCAAAAGGAGCTTTGAGAGGGCAAAGAAGGTGCGTGATTCGTTGAAGAAGTAAGCCTGCCATCTGAAGACCCTTTTCATAACCAACCCGCATGAC
>DAOVKH010000156.1 GCA_030631875.1 Deltaproteobacteria bacterium
CAAGGGCTCGGCGCATTACCGAGGCATCAGATATCGGCACGCCGTCGTCCGATAGAGCAACGCAACCTGCCGCCTTAAGCTCCGCGAATTCAGTTAACTGCTCACCCTTCAACCCTATTGTAACCGCCCCGATTGGGCGAACGTTCACAAGACCTTCGGACTTCGCTTTGTCCGAGATTAGCCTCGTAACCGAGGCATTGTCGTTTACGGGAGTTGTGTTGGCCATACAGAGTACCGTCGTAACGCCTCCGGCGGCGGCAGACTCCGTGCCTGTCTTTATGGTTTCTTTGTATTCTTCACCCGGCTCACGCAGGTGCGTATGGATATCGACGAGGCCGGGCAAGACTAAAAGCCCTTCACAGTCGATAACATCCCAATCCTTTGCGCCCTCGGCACTCTTAGGTGCTCCACCTTCGCCGTCGAAGGACTTACCGCTTGGCTGTACGGACGCAATACGTCCGTTCATCACAACGATATCGAATAACCCGTCAACCGAGTTAGCCGTATCCAGAACCCTACCGCCCTTTAAGAGTAATCGTTTCATATAATTATTCCCTCGCTCCGCCAAGGAGCATATAAAATAATGCCATCCGCACGGCTACGCCGTTCGTAACCTGATTGAGTATCAACGACCACGGGCCGTCTGCCACGTCGGGCGCAATCTCAACGCCTCGGTTAATTGGCCCGGGGTGCAGGATTATGACGTCGTCCTTAGCTGACTTTAATTTAAGTGCATCGAGGCCAAAGAGCTTTGCGTACTCTCTCGCCGTCGGGAATAACGCCGTGCCTTGGCGCTCCAATTGAATACGGAGCATCATTACAACATCAGCGTCCTTTATAGCCTTAGCCATATTGTATTCCACCTTACATCCCAACTCTTCTATGCCAACGGGTATCATCGTCGGCGGGCCGGAGACCGTGACCTTGGCACCAAGCTTCGTAAAGCCAAGTATATTTGAGCGAGCCACACGCGAGTGCGCTACGTCGCCGACTATCAAGACATTGACCCCCTTGATCTTATCTACGCCGCCGAGCTTCTCGCTTACCGTAAGTATATCGAGTAGAGCCTGCGAGGGGTGCTCATGAAAACCGTCGCCGCCATTTATAACGCTACACTCCATATACTCTGCCAACATATGCGGAGCACCCGATGAAGCGTGCCTAACGACGATACAATCAGGGTTCATGGCCTCAAGGTTCAGAGCCGTATCTTTAAGCGTCTCGCCCTTCTTAACTGAGCTTGCCGCAACGGAGATATTTATAGCATCGGCACTCATGCGCTTTGCCGCTATCTCAAATGACGTGCGCGTACGCGTCGAAGGCTCATAGAATAGGTTTATTACCGTCTTACCACGAAGCGTGGGGACTTTCTTAATCTCTCTGGCCGAGACGTCCTTAAATGACACGGCCGTATCGAGTATAGATACTATGGCCTCTCTATTGAGGTCTTCTATGCCTAATAGATCTTTCCCTAAGAGCTCCGTCACTTTACGTCCTCCGCTACAGCTTCGAATACTACTACTTCGTTTACCTCATCTACCTCTTCGAGGCGCACCTTAACACCCTCGTCCCTTGCGGTGGGAAGGTTCTTACCTACAAAGTCCGCCTTTATAGGAAGCTCCCTATGGCCTCTATCGACTAGCACGGCAAGCTCTATGATGGTCGGACGCCCATAATCCATCAGAGCGTTCATGGCGGCTCTGATTGTGCGCCCTGTAAACAATACATCGTCTACCAGGATTACAACCTTTGAATCTATAGAAAACTGTATGTCCATCTTCTTGAGAGTTGGTACGTCCTTCATACCTATGTCATCACGATATAGGGTCGCGTCGAGCGCGCCAAGGGGTATATCCACGCCCTCGATGGCCTTTATCTTCTCACAGAGCCTCCGGGCAAGGTGCTCGCCGCGTGTGGGGATGCCGAGTATGACGATATCATCGGTGCCGTGGTTCTTCTCGATAATCTCGTGGGCTATGCGCGCAGTAGCCCTGTCGATGGCCTTCGCGTCCATGACTACTTTAGATGACATATCCTACCTCCCGTCCGACTGTAAAGACAAAAAAATACCCCCGAACCTTTGAAGAAGGTATGGAGGCTAAATGATTATAATATATATAAGGCCGTAGCTCAGAAATCGGCGCACCGTTCGGGCAAAGCTCTATGTCGTTAAAGGCAAAGTTGGTCACGTTCACTCCCCTTGCTAATCTCACAGGATTAAGTTAAAAGGGTTTCGTTGGATTTAATTAAGACTCATCTACTATACATCACAGCGACAAAGATTGCCAGCGATATATTATTTAGCCTTTATATACTCCACGACGGTTATATCGTAGTGTACGGTTCTTTTGTACCTGTTCAGGAAGTTGAATTCAATGCTGTAGCTTATCTCTACGGCTACGGTCTTTCTTCTTCTGGTTATTTCGATATCTTCTTTATATATCGGAACACCCCATGATTTTGCCTTCTTTAATATATGCTTGCGCATCTCTGCGTCCGAGTAGTGATGAGCAAGGGTTGCTTCTCTCGCCACCTCTCTCTCGAGCATCTTATGGCCGACATAGGACGGGACTATCATATACCCGATATATATCGCCGAGAAGCCGAATATTATCCAGAAATATAGCCTGATACTTCCCGCGCCGTTTTCATTTAGACCTTTACGAAGATTTAGCATAGACTTAGATATACCCCTTCAAAGCATTGAAAGTCAAGGATTTTCACTACCTTACTATAACTTTAAGCGTTATCTTTGTAGTTCTCTGAGTAGTAATCTTTATATTCGCCGCTTCTAAGGCGTTGACACCAACCGAGGTTCTCTAAGTACCACTTAACGGTACTACGAAGGCCGGCTTCAAAACCAATGAGGGCTTCCCAGCCAAGCTCACTCTTTATCTTCGACGAATCTATTGAGTACCTTTGGTCGTGCCCGGGTCTGTCTTTGACGTACTTTATTAGCCCGTCGTGGGGTTTAACGGGTGAGGCCTCGGATACTTCGTCAAGTATAGCACAAAGGGTGCGTACGAGACGGATATTCTCCCACTCATTGTCGGAGCCGACATTATAGGTCTCTCCAAGGCGGCCTTGGTGGAGGACTCCGTCGAGAGCCTTACAGTGATCATCGACGTGTATCCAATCCCTGACATTCAGCCCGTCGCCGTATACAGGAAGATCTTTTCCCTCTATTGCGTTCATTATCATAAGCGGTATCAGCTTCTCTGGGAACTGATATGGGCCGTAATTATTTGAGCAGTGCGTTATTACCGTCGGCAAGGCATAGGTCTTAAAGTATGCCCTTACGAGGTGATCGGCTCCGGCCTTACTCGCCGAATACGGACTATTGGGCGCATAAGGTGAGGCTTCGGTGAATGTACCGACTGCACCAAGAGAACCGTAGACCTCATCGGTACTGACATTGAGGAATACTCGCCGAATGGCCTCTATCGGCTCGCTCTCGCTCCAATGCTTGCGCGCGGCCTCGAGCATGACGAAAGTTCCGTGCATATTAGTATTCAGAAACTCTTCAGGACCGAGTATAGACCTATCGACGTGGCTCTCTGCGGCTAAGTGCATGATGGAGTCTATCTTAAATTCGCTCAAGACCTTGGCAACGGCAGCTTTATCGCAGATGTCGGCCTTAAC
Organism: Deltaproteobacteria bacterium; assembly: GCA_030631875.1. Lineage (GTDB taxonomy): Bacteria > Desulfobacterota > GWC2-55-46 > GWC2-55-46 > DRQE01 > DAOVKH01. Next base: position 3,643 of record DAOVKH010000156.1, read on the forward strand.
AAAGTGGTAATTCTTGGCCCCTTCTACAGACTTAAGGCTCTCCAAGTTTCCGGCGTAGGTCAACTTATCAAAGTTTACGATAGTATAGTCCGGGTACTTCCTGACCATATGAGCTACGAGGTTAGAACCAATAAACCCTGCGCCGCCTGTTATAAGTATATTCAAATCAAAGCCTTCTTTCTTATCTACTTAATCGAGTTTGAATTGCGTATCGGTCTTATCTTCGTGGCGTATTTCGTCTACGGCCTCGCTCTTGCCCTTACCCATGAACAACCTATTGGGTGCGTTAAATACAAGCCCCTGGGCTTCGCCTACGTTCTTATATGCGTGCACGACACCGGGAGGAACTATTACCATAAGAGGCCTCTCGGCACCGCCCTCGAAGACCATCTTATTTTTAGAGTCTCCCCTATTATCCCCCCTGTTATCCCAAAGGTATATTCTAAAGGTCGAAGGCCCGACAAAGCAAAAGTAATCGGTCTGGTCTTTATGCTCATGCGGCCCACGGGCAACACCGGCCTCGGTCATCGAGACATAACTCATCGCCGGTCTTACAGCTCCGTCAATCTCGTCGTCCCTGAAGAGTTCGGTCAACCACCCTCGCTCGTCTTTATATAAGACCAATTCTTTTACCACAACGCCATCTATCGTTATATCTTCTGCGCTCACCTTAAGTCTTCTCCTTCATCGTCCAACGTTCTTTCATATATGCGCCAAGTGACTTTGTCCAGTGCGCGATGGCAGCCCCTG
>DAOVKH010000155.1 GCA_030631875.1 Deltaproteobacteria bacterium
ACAATGGTTGACCTTAATATAGAGCACTTGGCCGGTAATGCCATCGACGGTATCGTCAGATTCTTCGACAGGAAGAAGATAGATTCCAATATGGTCTTGGAGGCCGAGCTCTCTTTAAGGCCGCACCTAAAGCGTTTCTCAATCCTTGCGACTATAATTACAGGTAAGGCTATACGTGTAGTAGGTCTTGTGGGCGACGCGCGCCCGCGCCCTTACCTGCCAATTCTTAGAAAGATTTCGCATACAGCACTCCTCCATGACCACGGCTTTCCTTGGACAGATGGTGAGACATTTTATCTGCCAATATCTATGGTAGATATGCCGAATGTAGAGCTTCAGGAAGCTCTCGCAAAGGCCGTTATATTCTTCCTCTCTATGCAGATAAAGGAAGGTTCTCTTGGAGAGGCATATAAGAATGCCTCTTTACTTGAGTCGGACGTGCTACTTGCCGATATATATTGGATAATAGAGAACGCACGTCTTTCGAAGCTATTATCTGTTGAGTATCCGGCAATGGCTTCCTCTGTCGCAGATATTACGCAGTATTTAATAAAGAAGCGGCCTGAATCTTCTCATATGAATGAAGCTGAACGCAGAGTAGAAGAACTCTTTTGTCTCTATGCGAGTAACGGTGATGTTATTAAGGCTGATAGCGCAGAAGAAAGTTTCATTCGCGCAAGAGAGATTAAGGACGGCCTTGCGTTAAGTCCAAAGGCCCTTAAGCGTTACAGGGCTGTCGTTCCTTTTACGCCTTGGGGAAGGCTCATAGTCGGACGCATTAAGGACGCAGCGGCCACTACAGCCGACGGCGACGAACTTGTAAGTGACAGTGCTGATAGCGGCGATAGTAGTGATAGCGGCGAGAATCAAAGGTCAAAAGACAGTAAGGCCAAGAGCAGGTACATGGCCAAGAAAGAGACCTTAAATGAAGACGATAATGATCAAGGCCTTGCTCTTAATATATACGACAAGATAATCTCTTGGGCGAGGTTCGTGAATCTTGCACGCCCCTTTGACGACGACCCGGAAGAAGACATCGTAAAGACGGCCGATGAGATGGAGGAACTGACCGTAGCCGAGGTCGAGAAGCGCACCAACTCTTCATTTAACGCCGAACTCGATAGCGGCGAAGAGGCAGAGGATAAGGTCTTAACAGAGGAGGAAGATATTAACGGAAAGGAAGAAGTCAGCTTGTACCCTGAGTGGGACTATAAGCTCGGCGCGTATAAGGAAGATTTTTCACGTGTCATTGAGTCGATAACTGAAGACCTCGGTAACGGCTTTGTAGAAGGTGTTCTTGTAAAGAGATCTTCTATGGTAAAGGCCGTTAAGCGTAAGTTCGAGGCACTCAATCCGGCGACGCGTTCTTTGAGGCGCCAAGTAGAAGGAGATGATATAGACATTGACGCCGTCGTAGAGGCGAGGGCCGATACCATGAGCGGCCACCAGGCAGACGATCGTCTCTACATAGTAAGGCAAAGGGTTGAGCGCGATATATCTGTGCTATTTTTGATGGATATGAGCATGTCTACCGACGCGTGGGTCGGCAGCGGGCGCGTAATAGACCATGAAAAAGAGGCCATGGCCGTTCTATGTGAGGCTATGAGTGAGTTAAGGGAGCGTTACGCGATATACAGTTTCTCCGGTAGGACGCGTAAGTCCGTTCGCGTAATGCGCGTGAAGGGCTTTAAAGAAGATTATGACAATACCATAAAGGGCCGTCTCGGCGGGGTAATCCCATACCACTATACGAGGATGGGGCCTGCCATAAGACACGTTACAGAGATACTCGGCGCTGAGAGCGCTACGATAAGGCTACTCTTTCTGATCTCCGACGGTAAGCCCAATGATATGGACAGGTATGAGGGGCGCTACGGGATCGAAGATACCCGAAAGGCGATAAAGGAGGCCGAGGCCGCCGGTATTGTGCCCTTCTGTCTAACTGTCGACCGAGAGGCGCACGAATACCTGCCGCACCTCTTTGGGCGCGGCAACTACGCCGTCGTCTCAAGTGTTGAAAAGCTTACTCAGGTTTTGCCCGACCTATACGCCAGGATAGTAAAGAACCTCTAAGGCCACCACTAAAGTGAATAGTAATGGTATAGTTGGTCACCGAATTAGGCTCCCGTAAGGGAGCTTTTTTAGTGGGGTGAGGGAGGCTTAATTAAGGGTTGACGGTTAGAGGGGTAGGGGATAGGATGGGAGTGGTACAACTAATAGGGGCAGGTCAAGGAGCTTAAAGTGTCCGTCATCGATTATCATAAACGTGAGATCAATTATAAAATTGTTCACTATGGTGTTCCTATGGCAGGTAAATGTTTCAGCCTTGACTTAATACATGCAAGTGTTCCCCCTGAATTAAGGGGGAAACGTGTACGTTCATCTTACATAAGTGGAGGAACAAAGAATATAGAAAGTTTTGATTTTAAGCTCCCTAAGCTTTCGCCGGAGTTGAAGGGGTTTTCACGTCGCTTTTATTTATATACTATAAACGGTTCTGTATTTTACGATTATATTAGAACCAAAATTCTTGAGGATGTTGACGGCATTGTGTTTGTAGTCGACTCACAGGTGGAGAGGATGGAATATAACAGCGAGATGCTCCAGAGACTGGACGAAGGTCTTAAAGAACATGGCTATGACATTAATACCATTCCACTTGTATTCCAGTATAATAAGCGCAACTACCCCAATGCCGCTTCTATGGAGGATATACGGAAGGTGCTCAACCTCGGAAAACGGCCCGAATTCGAAGCAATTGTATCCAACGAATTTGGAGAAATAGAAGGCCAGGGTGTGTTAGATGCATTAAAAACCGTCATAAAATTGATACTATACACCCCCCCCCCTAAAAAAACAGAGGTGATTTGCTGACCTGCCTCTATTAATTGTACCACCCCTAAAGTGAATTTCTTACCCGTTTGAGGGTTCCGTAAGCCCCTAGCAGGTCAGTGTATAGTAATCGTATAGTAAACAGTTACTATCAGTCACTACTAAACAACAAAACTCCGGCCGTGGGATCGGCGATTTTCCTAACAGTTAATACCAGATAACACTAAACACCACAGAACGGGCTTTATGGGCGGGAAATTGAAAATCCTCGTGTCGGGGGTTCGATTTCCTCACTAGGCACCATCTTTTTCACCATCATAATAAGGGGTTACGGTTTATACCGTAGCCCCTTATTTGCGTCCAAACCCTTAAAGTGTATAGTAATGGTATAGTTGGTCACCTAAATAGGCCTCCGTAAGGGGGGTGTGTGCCGAGGCTGCGGATTTACGCCTTGACGGACGGTAGGGGAAGGGTAGAATCGGGTGAAGTGGCGGCTTCAGATAATAGTGGTATGGGTCAGGCAAGTTTTAAGTATCAGGTTGATAGTTAGTTCTTAGGGGGAGATTCTAGATGCTTTATGACATTGACGAAAAAGTAATAGACAATATGCCCCATCAGAAAGATTATGACCGTTGGATACAGAACCTCAGCAGGAAAGACTATCATGGTGTAATAGAAGCTGTGCATGAAGTATTGGACGAGGCAAGTAACAAAGAAATACCGGTGTATTCTTCTCGAATACCTGGCAAGTATTGGGCAGGTACTCCTTTTTACTTACAGAAGTCGCCCTAATGAATATTACTACACCCACGGCCTGGGTATTGACGAGTCTTTGCCGTGCTCATTATGGATACTCCTTTCCGGCTAATTATGTCGTTTTAGGCGTAGGATGCCTCTATTACCTAATATGACCCCGAGAAAGCTAATTTACTCTTAGATCTCCCACATATGAATTGGGATGTCTTTAGATAGCCAGCCTACTCACCATTATTAGAGCAGGGCTCCATATGAGAGTCTCTTTCATGGGATGGTGTGAAATCTTTCGTCTAAAGCAATAAACATTTATGCTTTATGGGCAAAACAGAAATAAACTTGACATGAGATCACAGTTGTTATATAAAAGTCATTGTAAAAACATGCATGTTATAGACAAAGCTTGAACCTTTAAGTCGCCGTAACAGCCTGATAGGGAAGACGTTGAGGTAGGTTTTGATAGATCGTAGTAAAGGTATGGTGGTATAGCACAATTCATTCCGTTTAGGAGTGGTTGTGCTTTTTTGTTTTTCAGGGTTTAAAAACATCTCAATTGATAACTTAATTTAAAGGAGGTTGTAGCTATGTATACTCTGCAATGGATGATGCGTCCTCGAAGGCTTGCGTTGCTCTTAATTCTTATTTCTTTTACCCTTTCCGGGTGTAAGCCTTGGGAGGTCGTCGGCGGTACTGTACTCGCAGGGGCACGTACTCCGTCGAGCGAGATAGAGCAGGTCTATTATTTAGGTGTATTCGACCCTGAGGAGCAACTCCCTCCGACCGTATATAGGGTACGCGTACACGGGCAGGCGAGCATCCTTAGCAATGT
>DAOVKH010000032.1 GCA_030631875.1 Deltaproteobacteria bacterium
AAGGCGTGAAATCTTCAATTATACATTCTCTTAGCTCGGTGATTAAATTTGTAGTTGAGTCTTTTATATTATCGCTCGAAAATATAGTTGATATCATGGCGATGCCATATGCGCCGGTATCTATAACTTCGCTTATGTTCTCTTCTTTAATTCCACCCAATGCAAATACAGGAATCTTAATTGCCTCGGTAACCTCTTTTAATGCTCGAAGGCCAAGGGGTGCGCCGTACTTCATCTTAGAAGGTGTTTCGTATATCGGCCCGAAGGTTATGAAGTCCGCGCCATCTGTCTCCGCCTGCATCGCATCGCTTAGAGAGTGCGTTGAGACGGCAATGAGTTTGTCATCGCCCATCAGAGGTCTTGCATCCGATGGTTTAAAGGAGCTGCTCGTCAGGTGCAGGCCGTCTGCGTCTATGAGCCGTGCTACATCCGCGCGGTCATTTATAAAGAGCTTTGCCTTATAGTCCTTTGTTATACGACTTACTTTTTCTGCGAGGGTTAAGAGGTCAGCTCCTCCAAGCCCCTTTTCTCTAAGCTGTATGGCACGCAGGCCGCCGTCGAGCGAGGCCTTTACCTTATCGATTAAGTCTTTATCGTTACCGCCGTCTGTTATGGCGTAGAGGTTAAAGTCTACAGTCTTCGCCACAGCCGCCACCTTATGATTACAAAGCCCGCCACGACTATAAGTATGATGCTTGCCACCTGTGCGGCTCTCAAAGAGCCGGCAACCAAGCTGTCGGCACGGAAGTGCTCGACGAAGAAGCGTCCCGCTGAGTAGAGTACTAAGTAGCTCGTGAATATAAAGCCCGGCTTGTGGTCCTTCTTCCTTAGCACAAACCATATGAGCAGGAATATTGAGATATTAATTATCATCTCATATAGCATAGTCGGGTGCGTGGCAAGCCCGGGGAATTCATTGCCGGCAATGCTCTCTATAGGGAAGACGATACCCCACGGCAGAGTCGTCGGTACGCCGTGCGCGTCGCCGTTCATGAAGTTACCGAAGCGTCCGAATGCTTGGCCGAGTATAAGTGCCGGTGCCACTGAGTCTGCCATCTTCCAGAAAGGAACGTTAGTCCTATTCAGGTATAGCCACCCGGCCGTAAAGCCTCCCATAACTCCGCCGTGTATGGCAAGCCCTCCGTGCCATACGGCAGGTATCTCCATAAGGTACTCGGAGTAAAAATCCCAGTTAAAGGCAACGTAGTAGAGGCGCGCTACGACTATTCCGCCGATTACGCACCAGACGACAAAGTTCATTATGTTGTCGGGCGTAAGCGGCAATTTTTTACGCTTCACCTCGCGCCCTATTATGTAGCTACCGACGACTATGGCGACGACATACATCAAGCCATAGAAGCGTACCTCTATCGGGCCGAGTGTGAATAGTATTGGGTGCATTTTTTATGCCTCTCTTAATTTATGGTTCTCAATGTACAACCACACATCTAAGACGCTCTGCGTCTAAGCCCGCAGAGCGGGTTTGATCTTCATCTCAAAAATCTTCACTTATAATACTCTATTGCGTATGCAAAGTGCCTTGCCTTTACGTCAAGCCCGCAGAGCGGGTTCGATCTTTGCGCAAAAAGTTTTTCACCATGCAGAATAATTAGATATGCAAAATATCTCGTCCTTAAGTTAACCTATAAGTCCGCCGAGCGGGCTCGATGCCGTGGCGTATAGCTTGCGTGGTATGCGCCCGGACTCGCTTGCAAGGCGTCCTGCTTCTACGCCAAGGCGCATGGCAGTTGCCATCTTAACGGGATCTTTTGCGTCGGCGATGGCGGTGTTCATAAGGACCGCGTCACAGCCAAGCTCCATTGCAAAGGCCGCCTCCGAGGCCGTACCAACGCCTGCGTCCACTATGACCGGTACGCCAGCGTTTTCGAGTATTATGCGTATGTTGTATGGATTTCTGATACCAAGGCCGCTTCCAATGGGTGCGGCCAAGGGCATAATCGCCGCGCATCCCAAGTCTTCGAGTTTTCTGGCCATGATCGGGTCGTCGCTCGTATAGGGGAGAACTGTAAAGCCTTCTTTCACGAGTACGGCTGCGGCTTCAAGTGTTGCTTCATTATCGGGGAAGAGTGTCTTTTCGTCGCCCAAGACTTCGAGCTTTACGAGATCTATGTCGAGTGCCTCACGAGCTAAGCGGCATGTCCGTATTGCATCGTCTGCGGTGTAGCAGCCGGCCGTATTGGGCAGGAGCGTGTACTTCGTTCGGTCGATGTAGTCGAGCATGCTCTCGCCTTCGCCCGTGATATTAACGCGCCTTACCGCTACCGTTACGACCTCGGCACCGGAGGCCGCAAGGGCTTCCTTCATAAGCTCGTTCGTCGCGTACTTGCCCGTACCTACCATCAGGCGCGAGGTGAATTCATACTTACCAAACTTTAGTTTTTCCGACATATTATGGTTCTCCTTTAAGTGTTATGCTAAGTTTACCCGCCGCCTGTCATGCGCACCACCTCTACGATGTCGCCATCTTCGAGTAGGGCAATGTCGTGTGTGCTCTTGGGAACTATCTCACGGTTTCGTTCGACGGCTACTCCAACGGTACTTATATTTAACCCTTCCAGTAATGCGGCAAAGGTAGTGCCTTCTTCTATTGAGTATGCTTCTCCATTTAGTGTTATCTTTATCATAGGTAGAGATCCCGCTCGCCCGCTTCGAGTTTTTTTAACTTCTCTTCTATGGCGGCCTTTAGGTTTTCGTCCTCAATATCTTTAAGTGCTTTGGCTATGGTCCTATCGTACAGCTCTGCTGTGCCATTTAGCTCTCGGTCAAGTGTGTATTCTTTTAGCGTTAATATGGCATTTGCCTTGCAAAACTTTTCCATGTCGCCGGAGCTTGTGGTATCTCCGAAGTCTCTGCCAACGCGTCCGGTTCTGTAGCAGGTCGTACAGAGGCTCGGCATCTCTTTGTCATTTATTACCTGAGCAATCACCTCGTCGAGTGTCTGCGAGGCGGTAGTCTCGAATTGTGCGAGTGTCTTGCTTTCTTTACCTGTATAGCCGCCAGGCTCTGTGCTCGAAGCGGCACTTAATTGCGACGCGCCGACCTTGAGGAGCGCACTTCGCATCTCCACGGGCTCTCTCGTCGTAGCGACTATTCCGGCCGTTGGGATCACGAGGCGATAGATTGCCGTAATCTGCTTAAGCTCGCTGTCGCTGACACTATAGCGTCTGGTCGTCTCTTTATCCAATGCCGAGTTTACGGTCGGACGAAGGCGTGGTATGGATATTGTATGGGCGTGAGTACCGTAAGTCTCTTTCAGGTACTGCGAATGGCAGATAGTCGAGAGTACGTCGAAGCGCCAGTCGTATAAGCCTAAGAGCGTGCCGATACCGACATCTTCTATACCAGCCTCCATGGCACGATCCATTACAGAGAGGCGGTAGTCGTAGTCACGTTTCTTACCGCTTGGGTGTACGGTCTTGTATCGTTCTCTTTTATAGGTCTCTTGAAATACCTGATATACGCCTATGCCTGCGGCCTTCAGTCTCCTTAAATCTTCTACATCCATGGGTGGTGCGTTTACGTGTACGATGCGTATGGCCGTCTCTTTATATATTGCCTCTACGCACGAGACGATATAATCTGTATCAAAGGAGTCGTCCTCGCCCGTTACAAGGAGTATGCGCTTAAGTCCTACTTTCTCCAGCGCGAGTGCTTCATTGACTACCTCTTCTGGCGTGAGTGCTTTTCTTGGGAGTTCTTTGTTGGCGGATCTAAAGCCGCAGTATAGGCAACCGTTCGTGCAGTGGTTCGATAGGTATAGGGGTGCGAATAAGACGACACGGTTACCGAAGAGCCTTTGTTTAACCTCGTAGGCCGCCTTGAATATAAGCTCAAGGTCTCTTTGGTCTTTAACGAGTGTCAGGCGCGCGGCGTCTTCTATCGAAAGGCCTTCGCATGCCTCGGCCTTAGTGAGTATGGCGGTAAGCTCGGCCTCGGAAGGAGGCGTTGCGTTACCTATGAGTTCTTCTATGTCGAGGTTATATGTCATAAAAATAAAGAGACCGCCACTGGGGGTGGCGGTCTCTTGTAAGAGGTCTTATTATATCCGCTTCCCTACGTCGGCATTATCCGATTCAGGTGATTAATTATAAAGGGTCTCTCCATGGGTGGAGACTCTCAGCCGACTCTTCAAATCGGCTCCCCCAGCGCCCGCTGTGGCGGGTTTGATCTCCCGCTACAGCGGGTTTGATTGTCCCTCCTTAAGTAGGAAGGCTAGTTAATTTAGGTTATCAGTAAGTCTCCTTGGTGTCAAGACTAACAGGTAGAACAATCATCCCCGCTACCCATGCCCGATAGGTTAAGTCCGCAGTCAGGGCATTCGTCGGCACCTCCCGTCGGTGATGTGCAGGCCGGGCACTGCCCCGAGCCCAAGAGGTCCTTACTCTCCTTCATATCAGGAAAGACCGTGTGCATGTGCTCTTCTATGGCTCGAAGTGCGGCATCCTCGTCGGCTAATTCGACGACTATCTCCGAGGGCAGGTCGCCAAGTGTCTTCTTCCCGCACGAAGAGCCGGCGTCTGCTCCTTCGGCCTCGACTATTTCATAAGCTATATCAGCCTTTGTCAGTATCGGAGCTATGGCCGAGAGGTAGCTGAGCTTGCCGGTCTCTACGCAGGCGAGTGTGCCCGTCAGCTCCCTTACTATGCGTGGCGCTGCGTCGCCAAAGGCTTCCTTCTCTATATGATGCCCCTTTGTGACGGCATCCTTTACCTCTGCGTAGGCCTCAGGCGTGGTGAGGGCTACCTCACAGACGTTACACCTCTCGATGTGGGCGAAGAACTCGGCCTCACAATTCGGACATATCTTTATGGTCTCTTGCATAGCTATAGTGTAATGGATTACCATGAAGGTTTTCAAGTAAAAATTAGCAGTAAATAAAAAGCGTACTTGATAATTGCCCCTCAGTCGTGATACAAAGGTATATTACCAAGTGCGTGGAGAGGTGGCCGAGCGGTTGAAGGCAGCTGCCTGCTAAGCAGTTGTAGGGGTTAAACTCTACCGGGGGTTCGAATCCCCCCCTCTCCGCCATTACTTTTTTAATCCACTTCACCTTGCGCGCCCGTAGCTCAACTGGACAGAGCGTCTGGCTACGAACCAGGAGGTTGGGGGTTCGACTCCCTCCGGGCGCACCACTTACTATTCTTGCGACTTCGATAAGTCTCCGTATCCTGCGTTACGCTTCAAAATCACTCACTCGACGCACCTAAAAGTGCGACTCGCTCTCAATTTTTTGCGTGCCTTGACTACGGAGACTTCTCTTTGTCGCCGTAGTTTTTTACAGTAACTCTTCTCTTTGCCGCGGGTGGTTTTTGTTGAAGAACGTGCGTGTGGGTGGTATAAAGAGTAAGTAAGGATTGTCGGTGGATGTAACTCACCCTGAGGAATTAAAAATGATAAAAACATTAAAATTCAAATTTGGCAGAGCTCCTGGGGTACCACCGGAAGTAATTGATACCCCATCAATAACCGTATTTGTCGGTCCTAACAATGCAGGCAAAAGTAAAGTTTTAAGCGAAATTCAGCAGTTTTGTCATAACGGAAAAACAGCTTCCCGTAACGTTATCCTAGATAATATAGAATTCGAAAATCTTTCAGAGGATGAAGCGAAGAGTAAAATAGAGCACGTCACACTTAATCCCGGAGTGGGTGAAACGTTACGTGCAGGCCACATACTTGTTGGTAAAAAAGACACCAGGCATCAAGTCCTCCAAAACGAGATTTTAAATGCGTTAAAGAAGCCTAATACTCACCATGAGCAATTTTGCCGATGGTATCTATTGTATAATACACTATTCCTTGGCGGAACAAGCAGAATGAATCTCATTAGTGCGCAAAACGCTGGGAATCTTCAAGTCCCCCCTAAAAATACTTTACAAGTCCTGTTCAGAGATAATGCTAAAAGGGAGGAAGTTCGCCGTATCATTTACGACTCTTTAGGGTTCTACTTTGTTATTGACCCAACGAACCTTGGCCAATTGCAACTGCGTTTTTCAGGCTCTCCTCCATCGAATGAAATTGAGGAGAAAGGAATACATGACGATGCCGTACAGTTTCACTCACGAGCAAAACCAATTACTGAAACTAGTGATGGCGTGAGAGCTTTTACAGGTATGATTATGGAAGTAATCGCTGGCGACCCTTCCGTGTTGTTAATTGATGAACCTGAAGCGTTCTTACACCCATCACTATCATTCACTTTAGGGAAGGAAGTTGCAATTGCCAGCAATCATTCTGGTAAACGACTATTTGTTTCAACTCATAGCTCAAATTTTGTTATGGGCTGTATTCACTCCGGTGTTCCTGTTAATATCGTTAGGCTCACTTATAGCAATAATATTCCAACCGTAAGGGTGCTACCGAGTGACGATATTTTGCATTTAATGAGGAACCCTCTTTTGCGCTCAACAGGTACTCTTGGAGGTCTTTTCTTCGAATTTGTAATTGTAACTGAAGCCGACACAGACCGAGCTTTTTACCAAGAGATCAATGAAAGATTGCTTAGATATAATCCGGAGTTAGGGATACCTAATTGTTTATTTCTTAATGCACAGAATAAGCAAACCGTCAAGACAATCATCAAGCCACTTCGCGAATTAGGCATACCGGTAGTGGGAATTGTGGATATTGATATACTTAAGGACGGAGGAAAAACCTGGTCCACCTTCCTTGAGAGCGGTTTTATACCACCAATTGAACATGGACCACTTGCTTCTTTACGAAGCGAGATAAAAAGAAAAATTGAGGATACAGGAAAGGACATGAAAAAGAATGGAGGTATTGAATTATTAAATCCTGATGACAAGGAAGCTGCAAACAATTTATTTGACAAGTTAGGAGAATATGGACTATTCGTTGTTCGTAAAGGTGAGCTTGAATCTTGGTTGTCCCAAATGGGGGTGGGGGCGGGCAAACACGGACCAAGCTGGTTAATAGATATTTTCGAGAAAATGGGTGAGGACCCAGATGCAAATGGTTATTTGAAGCCAACCTCCGGAGACGTATGGGATTTTATGGGCGAATTAAAAAAGTGGCTTACAAGTCCAACGCGAAAAGGCATCCCATCATGACAGTCTCATAGGCCAGGCTGTGCCACCCTTCTTAGCCCCTTTTCAAAACTTAAATTACGAGCTATAATAGTCTTATAGCCCTATCACCACAACAACTTAAACCCGGAGGTAAACAATATGCAACTGCCATTACAGATCACCTTTCGCAACATGGATTCGTCGGAGGCCTTGGATGCAAGGGTCAGGAGCGAGGCCGAAAAACTGGATCTACTCTATGATAAGATAACGAGTTGCCGTGTCGTCGTGGAGGCGGACCATAAGCATAAGCACAAGGGCAACACCTACCATGTGAGGGTCGACCTGACCGTCCCGGGCAGTGAACTGGTGGCGAGCAGGGAGCCCGAAGAGCATCAGGCGCACGAGGACGTATACGTGGCTGTCCGCGACGCCTTCAACGCGGTAGGTCGGCAGTTGAAAACGTACGTCGACCGCATCCGTCGGGACGTGAAGACGCACGAAGTCCCCCTGCACGGTAAGGTCTCGGAGCTATACAGTGAGAAGGACTTCGGGAGGATCGAAAGCTCGGACGGTAGTGTTATCTACTTCCATAGGAACAGCGTCCTGAACGCTGACTTTGACAAGCTGGAGGTCGGCACGGAGGTCAGGTTCGCGGAGGAAGATGGCGACGATGGCCCGCAGGCCAGCACCGTGAAGGTCGTAGGGAAGCATCACCTCGTGGATTGAGGTCCATAGGTGGGCCGTGCCCACCGTTCTTGCTCCCCTTTTTTAAAACCTTTATAACTGTTAAGCGGCAAAGAGAACGGTGCAAATACGAGGCGTGTGAGATATTGAGAGCGAGTCGTACCAAAAGGTACGTCGAGCGAACAAATATCGAAGCAGAACAAAGTAGTTGTGCCGTTCTCAAAGCCGCAAGTACTAGTCTATCAACAACTGCCGTACCCTCTCACAACACTCCGGGTTAGCTTGTATATTTTTATGCATCTGCTCCCAATCCTTCTGAAAGCGCAGTAGTGTATCGAAGCTGTCGCGCGGACTGTCAAGCGTGCGCTTTGCGACGGCTATGTTCTCTAAACACTCAAGTGCGTCTTCATTGTGCCCTCGCGCTAAATAATCTATGGCGAGGAGGTTGGTCGTATGAAGAAAGCGTTCCATAAGGTCTTCGCCGAGGAAGGCGGCCGGATACGGTCCGAGGTCTTCGATCTTGACCTTGTTCATATTGGGGACAGGTACCTGCTCCATAAGTTTCATACGCTCATAGGTGAAGCGGATAATATCCTGACGCAGAGCCTTCCACGTATGGTGCGGTTTGGGCGGCGGGTCGTGGACGATGGATAGTGAGCGGTGCATAAAGAAGTTATACCCGAACATCCGGGCATTGATGAGGTAGTCTATGTCTTCCCCCCTTGGGATGCGGCGGTCGAAGGGGAGCCTCTGGTATAGGTGTTTGGTCAGTGCCATGCATCCGCCGAAGACCATTGGGGTCTCAACGAGCTCGGGCAGGTCGTTCCCTTCGAGAAGCATCTCGTAGGTCTTGTTTATGTAATTGTTTATCGGCCAGAAGGTAGCCCACGGCTCGTCCCTTTTGTTTGTCTGCCATGTGCCGTCAGGGTTCAGGTAGTGGCCGGCGAGACCGTCCACAGTCTTTCCGTGTATCCTGCTTCCAAGCGTTTTGACGATCTTATCGAGAAAGTTTGGGTCGGTTATATATTCGTCGTCGTCTACCATTATCACACGTTCGGCACCGATAATGGAGCTGAGAATAAGCGTAGTGTTACGGATGTTGCTGTACCCTTCCACCTCCAGGAATCCGTTGCCTGCGTGTGGAAGTTCCTTCATTATCTCCGTGCATATATCCAACGCGCCTGAGTTGAAGAGGTATACGTTACCGGAGAGTTCTCGCCTGACCTCCTTGACTATGGCCCTCGTCTTTCGGGTCATCTCTTCTTGGATATCGGGACTTCCGGCTCCGGCCACGATGAGAACGTCGAAGTCGTGTCCCTTAATAGTATTGAGGCTCTCGATACAGCGGGCAAGCGTGCCTTCGGTATTTAGCGGCGTGGGGTGGTCGTAGGTTACCGCGTCGTTGTTTATATCGGGCTCTTCGGCCCTCCAGTAGGTGGGGATGATAATGAGATTTTCTGTTTGCGCCATCTTCATTGTATCCTCCTTAGACTTGTACTATATCAAACTTTAGGCCGCATGTCATCCAGGCGTCGTTAACCGCTTCTCCTTGACACCACTCCCAAAACCAGTTATCATTATACCAGTAGTAAGAAATAAGAACATCATCGATAATGGCAAACCACGGGTAACTGTGGGACGCAAAGCTACCTGCCCGAGGCAACACGTTGCCGGGTCGAGGGGTCACCGAAGGATGCAGTATGCCTTTACTTAAAAGGTCTGCCCTCATCTGTCGGCAGGCCTTTTTTTTATTTCGGCGCCTTCGTAACACTCAAAGGGGACCCCCCCAGCAGGAGGTAGTGGAAATGAAGAAGACAACACAGGCGGTAATCATGGCGGTAGTATTTGTAGCAGTTGCGGCAAGCAGTGTCTTTGCCGACGTTGAGGCAGTGCCCATAACCGATAGGCGTGCCGTACAGATAGCCAAGGGGCAGGTCGCAGGCAAGCTCTTCGATATTGAGCGTGAGTCCAATATGATAGAGGTTCGCATTACCCGTAGGGGCGAGCTAATCGAGATTTATATAGATGAACGCACAGGCGAGGTTATGATGATAGAGAACCACGCTACTGAGTTCGAGTCAGGTAATCATCACTAATTAGATATAGGATATATCTTAAAGAGGGGTGCGGCGTATTCATGCCGTGCCCCTTCTTAGTTTATGAGGCGCACCTTCTGCCTCCATTGAAACCACATCCATTACAGGGTATAATAGATAATTCCACTCAAGAGTAGAGAATACAATCTTTTGCGGCAAAGAGAAGTGCCTGTATTCAAGGGGTCAGTGGACCCGTAGCTTGCGAGGAGTGTAGAGTGAAACTGTACTTTTAGGTACGTTGAACGATACACGACGAGCGTAACGCAGAAGACGGGCATCTTATCGCGACGTTTAAAATTCATCGGAGTTTTTCTAATTGACACACAATAAGACCACAGCCGGAACCATGCACTTAGATAACGTTGCCCCGGATTCCTTAGGAGGGATTCCGCGCCAGCGCGTAAATCCGCCGAGGTGGGGTGACGCTGATGCGTGGCAGGCCTTTATAGAAGACCTTAAAGCCGCAGGCATTGAGGTCAAGGTAGGGCGCGCCGAGCGTGCGATATTCGTAACCGACGCAGGAGGGCTTGCCTACGGCATGCCGCACGGGATTTTGAGGCCATCTTCGGCTGAGGATATAGCAGAGGTATTGAAGGCCGCCCAGCGCCACCAAGTTCCCGTTACGGTCAGGGGCGGCGGCCTTGGCACAGAGGGCGAGGCCGTTGCCTTTGGCGGACTTTTAATCGACATGAGTGCCATA
Organism: Deltaproteobacteria bacterium; assembly: GCA_030631875.1. GTDB lineage: Bacteria > Desulfobacterota > GWC2-55-46 > GWC2-55-46 > DRQE01 > DAOVKH01. The sequence goes on from DAOVKH010000032.1 coordinate 10,527, forward strand.
CACAGCGTCATTGATATAGATGACACGAATATGACCGTACGTGTAGAGGGCGGAATATTCTGGCACGAGTTGGCAGAGGTCTTGCGCCGCCGTGGGTTAGATTACCTCTCCGCACCCCTTAACTTCACATCAACGGTCGGCGGTGTATTGGGTGTTGGCGGAGTAGACATAAACTCTCCAAAGTATGGTTTGAGTGCAGATCAGGCCGTGGCCTTAAAGGTCGTAACCCCGACGGGCGATATAGTCGAGTGTAGTCAGGTGGAGAACGCGGAACTCTTCGAGCGTGTCATATTAGGCTACGGTCAATTCGGCGTGATAGCCGAGGCTACACTTAAGATACGCAAATTTACGCCCATGAAGATGCGCTATCTTTATTACTCAACCCTTCGTACGGCCATAGAAGACCTGCGAAGTATAGTTGAATCCGAGGCATCGGATTACTCCGGCATACTTACGATAATGGATAGGGCGATAACCCTGCTCATTGGCTTCGATAGTAAAGAGCGTGAAGAAGAATTTATAGAGAAGACGGAACCGTCCCTGAGAGGCCACGGCGAGCTTGGCTTTGCGGTGCGGATGGGTCTTTACTACGCGCTCCGTCCGTGGAAGCTCGGCGAGTCTTTGTATATGTTAAAGAGAAGGCTGACACTCTTCCCCGACCTTCAGCGTAAGGAGTTCATGGCGGAGGGCAACCTTGTAGACCGTACTGTTATATTTTCGCGCGCCGTTTGGAA
>DAOVKH010000076.1 GCA_030631875.1 Deltaproteobacteria bacterium
CTACCGGCGAGATTATAAGAAAGAAGACGAATGCCGCGATAAGAGCAAACGAAGCCTTAAGAGATATATTCTTTACGAAAAAAAACATTATAGTTAAAGACCTCTTTGCACAGTAAAAAAATTAAGAAGAACGCAAATACCTTCTCGCCTCGGCGACCGTGTATATAGAACCCGATACACAGACTAATGCGCGGTCTTTAGCCTCTGCCATCGCCGCTCTAATAGCAAAAGAAACGCGCCGCTCTATGATAACCTTACCTCTGTAAGACAAACCATCGAGTTCTTCTCTAAGCCTCTCGACCGAGCAGCTGCGCTCTACTTGAGGGGTTGTCAATATGATGGTATCTGCGAATGAAGCGAACTCTTTTAAGATACCCCTTGAGTCCTTATCCTCCATGATGCCGACAACCAAGACAACGCGACTCTCTTTAATATCGCTTAAGTAACCAACGAGCGCCTTAGCACCTTCTACATTATGCGCAACGTCGAGTATAACCTCCGGGGCTTTACCGAATCTCTCAATGCGCCCGGGCCAAGAGACTCCCTTAAGCCCTCGCCTTATGGCCGAGGTTGGTATACGAAAGCCACGCCCTCGCAAGACCTCCAAGGCCTTCAACGCGCAGGCGGCGTTTTCCAATTGATGCTCGCCTCTGAGTGCGAGCTTTATTCCATTAAGCTGCTCGTCACCTCTAAAATCAATGCGCTCGGATTCGTCTCTTGTAACGGCAAAGTCCTTGCCTATAAAGAAGCCCTTGGCAGAGCGTTCCCTTACCTTTGCCCTTACGACCTTAAGTGCTGTAGGGCGAAGCCCTCCAACTACGACCACACCTTTGGGTTTTATTATCCCTGCCTTCTCCACGGCTACCTGAGCGAGGGTCGTGCCTAAGAACTCCTTATGATCAAGGCCAATGGTCGTTATAATAGAAACTTCAGGCAGAACTACATTCGTTGAATCAAAGCGTCCGCCCATGCCGACCTCAAGGAGTGCTATGTCGACACCTCTTTCTCTGAAGTACTCTAATGCCAAGACGGTCGTAAACTCAAAGAAGCTAACGCCGTCCTTTAGCGGCCCCTTTAATTCTCGCTCGACTATACCTTTAAGCCTGCCCGCTATACGGGTAATCTCTCTACCCGTAATCTCAGAGCCGTCGACCTTTATGCGTTCATTGAATCTTTCGATATGCGGAGATGTATATGAGCCGACCTTTAGCCCCGACTCTCTGAGCACTGCCAGAAGCATCGCAAGCGTTGAGCCTTTACCGTTCGTTCCTCCTATGAGGAGAGTCGGATAGCCCTTCTCCGGGTTATCTATGAGCTTTAAGAGGCGCTTAGTCCTCGAAAGCCCCGGCCTTATGACCGGCAATGCGAGCTTTAATAAGTAATCGAGTGTCTTATTACGAGAGGCCATATATTATCTTCTACGGAAGTAAGCTGAGAGTACTGTCGGGCAACGCGCACCTACCCAAGAAGGTGTGATATAAGCCTTGCGAGCGTGGACTTCATCTCTTTTCTGTTGACTATCATATCTACCATGCCGTGCTCAAGCAGGTACTCGGCGCGCTGGAAACCTTCAGGGAGTTTCTGGCGTATCGTCTCGGCAATGACACGCGGGCCCGCGAAACCTATCAAGGCGCGCGGCTCGGCCATTATTACATCTCCAAGCATGGCAAAGCTCGCCGTAACGCCGCCGGTTGTAGGATCTGTCAATACGGATATATAAGGAAGTCCTTTTTCTCTCAATTTTGCCAGAGCGGCCGAGGTCTTTGCCATCTGCATGAGAGAGAGTATCCCCTCCTGCATCCTAGCCCCGCCAGAAGACGATACGACTATAACCGGCACGCCTGCTTCTATGGCACGCTCTATGCTTCGGGTAATCTTTTCGCCCACGACACTGCCCATGCTTCCACCCATGAAGGCAAACTCAAAGGCCGCTATCATCACGCGCGCCCCTTCTATGCTTCCCTCGCCGCATATCATAGCGTCATTTGCCTTAAGCTTTGCCTGTGTCGTCTTTATGCGGTCTTTATACTTCTTTATATCCTTAAACTCAAGGGCATCCTTCGGAGAAAGGGTCTCGTCGTGTTCTTTAAAGCTACCCTCATCGATAATGATATCTATACGCCTCTTGGCCGATATGCGGAAGTGGTAACTGCACTTCGGGCAGACATCGAGGTTACGCTCCACTTCTTTCTTATATATTATCTCCGCGCAGTTGTTGCACTTAACCCAAAGCCCGCGTGGAACCTTGACGGTCTTCTCTTCGCTCTTTTTAGCGAGTATACCTTTCTTAAACCATACCACAGCGTAACTCCTCTCTAACTTTGCTAAGTCGACGAAATACCGGCCGCCCCTATAACACCTTTATCAAATGCCCTTATGAATGCTTTAACGACCTCTTTATCGAATTGAGTACCGGAGTACTTATCGAGCTCCTCAATTGCCGTATTAACGGGCAAGCCCTTACGGTAAGGCCTTGTGGTCGTCATTGCGTCGTATGTATCCGCCACGGCTATTATCCTTGCCATTAACGGTATCTTACGACCCTTAAGCCCCTTTGGATATCCCTTACCGTCGGGACGTTCATGATGGTAGAGTATGCCCGGCATAACACTTGCCAATTGACGTACATGGCCTAATATGTCTGCGCCCATCTCAGGGTGCATAGACATCTTGGCTCTCTCTTCATCGTCAAGAGGACCTTTCTTTCTAAGTATCGAATCATCGACACCAATCTTACCTATATCGTGCAAGACTGCCGAAAGCTTTAACTCTTCGAGCTCGTCGTGTTTCATACTGAGCTCTTCACCTATCGCCACACTATACTCAAAGACCCTCTTCGTGTGCCCGCCCGTGTAAGGGTCACGCTTCTCAATGGCATCGGCAAGCGTTTCACTCGTCGAATAAAAGGTCTCGCGTATCTCTTTATAGAGGCGCGCGTTGTCTATAGCAATGGCCACCTGATTTGAAAATAATTGAAAGAGCTCAAGGTCGGCCTTAGTAAATCTGCCACCACGTTTATTAATGGCCTGGACGACACCTATCGTCTTATCCTTAACCTTTACCGGAACGCATATCATATCGCGCGTCTTAAAGGTACTCTTCTTATCGAGTCCGCCCTGAAAACGCTTGTCCTTTGTAACGTCGTCTATAAGTAAAGGGCGACCATGCCTCGCGACCCATCCCGCTATGCCTTCGCCTACCTTAAGGCGAACGGTCTTTATCTTCTCGCCCATCTCACCCAATGCAACGTCAAAGTAAAGCTCCTTACGCGCGCTATCTACCATAAGGAGTGAGCCGGTCTCCGTATCCATCAATTCGGTTATCGCACCGATGGAACGCTCCCTTACGAGTTTTTCATCGAGAGTAGATATCAGCAAAGCTCCGACATCATGTAGAACTGAGAACTGCTTTAGCTTTGTATCCAGCTCCGAGAAGAGCCCTCGCCTCTCGAGTATTATAGAAAAATGGTTTGCAATGGATGTTAAGACCTTAAGATCGCTTTTGCCGAACTCGCGCCCCTTGGCCTTGTCCATAACACATATCACACCTATCGTCTTGCGCTTTACCTTAAGTGGCACGGCCGCCATGTTGTGCGTCTTTACGCCCTTACCGCCCGACCACTTTTTTTCATGAGCCAGATCGCTTGAGACAAATGCCTTACCGCTCGTCGATACAAGCCCTGCAATGCCCTCGTCACACTTCATGCGCTTACCCTTAAACTTTGCTGAGAGCGGCCCTTTTACGACCTCGAATATAAGTTCTTTTTTCCCCTCATCTACTCTATATAGCGTTGCGCTATCGGTCTCAACGGCCTGAAGCACGTAGTCCATCATCTTATCCATAAGCACGCCTAAATCTGCGGCCTTTACGGTAGATTGTCCGAGCTCTCTATATATCCTGAGCTCAATATCCTGGAGCCTGACGCGCTCCCTTAGCCTCTCGACCTCTTTAGTTGAAGCAACCATGCTCACCACCAACGCGCGTTAAACTTTAACTCTATGATATCGCCCTCTTAAGCCCTCTTACGAATCTACCCACCTTCTCGGTCAAGTCCTTTGCCGGGCGTCCCCTGCCGTCAACGTTCTTTGCTATGATATTGATTATAGCGCTTCCGACGACAACACCGTCGGAGAAGCCTGCCACGGCACCGGCCTGCGCGGGCGTCGATATTCCAAAGCCAACACTTACAGGGAGGCGCGAGACCTTTCGAGCCGTCTTTACGGCATCTTTGATATCGTGCTTAAGGGTCTTCCTTGCGCCTGTTACGCCTGCGACACTCACGTAGTATACAAAGCCCGAAGCGCCCTTTGATATTTGCCTCATCCTTCCGGCACTACTCGTCGGCGTCATAAGCACTACCAAATCCATCCCGACGCGATCCAATTCACGCTTAAGCTCAGCGGATTCTTCCGGCGGAAGATCGACGACAAGCACGCCGTCGGCTCCCGCTCTCTTTGCGGCATCTGCGAACCTCTTACAGCCATAAGAGAATATCGGGTTATAGTAACCAAATAGTACGACAGGAACTTCGCTCTTCTTTCTAAAATCTTTGACGAGTCCGAGTACGTCTTTGATGTTTACGCCGTTCTTGAGCGCACGCTCGCTTGAGGCCTGAATGGTAGGGCCGTCGGCCATTGGATCTGAGAACGGTATGCCAAGCTCTATGACGTCTGCTCCCGAATGGTCGAGTTCTTCTAATATTCGAGCCGTCGTCTTTAGGTTCGGATCTCCTGCCGTTATAAACGGTACGAGTGCCGTCTTGCCCGCCACTTTAAGCTCTTCAAATCTATCTCTTATTCTCTGTTTCATATCTTATACCCCAATATATCGGATACCGTTCCCAAGTCTTTATCCCCCCTGCCCGATAGGTTTATTACTATGACCTTGCCTCGTCCGAGCTTGCGCGCGGCCTTCACTCCGTAAGCTATCGCGTGAGAGCTTTCAAGAGCCGGTATTATCCCCTCGGTCTCACATAAAAGCTCGAATGCCTTTAAGGCTTCCTTATCCGTGATGCCGACATAATCGGCTCTGCCCTCGTCATATAAAAAAGAATGCTCAGGCCCCACGCCAGGATAATCCAACCCCGCCGAGACAGAGTGCGTGTGCATAATCTGACCGTCCTTGTCTTGCAATAAGTAACTCTTCGAGCCGTGCAGTACGCCAACGCGACCGCCGCAGATACTCGCCGCGTGCTTGCCTGTCTTTATGCCGTAACCCGCCGCCTCAACGCCTACCATCTTAACCTTTGTGTCCTTCACGAATGGATGGAATAAGCCCATGGCGTTACTTCCGCCACCAACGCAGGCAACGAGCATATCCGGCAGCTTACCGAATTCTTTTATCGATTGCCGCCTTACTTCTTTACCTATGACGGCTTGAAAGTCCCTGACCATCATCGGGTAAGGGTGCGGCCCTGCGACCGAGCCTATTATATAAAAGGTGTCGGCTACGTTCGTAACCCAGTCCCTTAAGGCCTCGTTCATTGCGTCCTTAAGTGTAGAGCTTCCGGAGCTAACGGGGTTGACCTTCGCGCCAAGGAGCTTCATCCTGAAGACATTCGGTTTTTGACGTTCAATGTCCTCTGTGCCCATATATATCTCACACTTAAGTCCGAATAAGGCCGCGACCGTAGCCGTAGCAACGCCGTGCTGTCCGGCTCCCGTCTCGGCTATGATGCGCTTCTTGCCCATGCGCCTTGCAAGAAGGATCTGACCTATAGTGTTATTGACCTTATGCGCGCCTGTGTGGCAAAGATCTTCACGCTTTAGGTATATCTTCGCCCCTCCCGCGGACTTCGTAAGGTGTTCTGCGAAGTAGAGCGGCGTCGGCCTGCCGACGTAGTGCGAGAGATACTTAGCGAATTCAGCCTTAAACTTAGCATCGTTTTTAAATTTTTTATATGCCTCTTCAAGCTCCATCACGGCCGGCATCAATGTCTCTGATATATACCTGCCGCCGTATTCGCCGAAGTGTCCGCCCTTGTCGGGTACTTTCCTATAAGACTTCTTTGCCATTAAATACTCCTCGCTTCTCTGATAAATTCTTTTACCTTTGCGTGGTCCTTCTTACCGGGCGTAAGCTCCACGCCGGAGCTTACGTCAAGACCGTAAGGCCTGACAACCTCTACGGCGTTCTTTATATTCAGAGGCGTTAAACCGCCCGACAGTATAACCTTGCCGTAATCCTTTGCCTCGACGGCTACATTCCAATCGAATGTCTCTCCCGTACCGCCCTTCAGACCTTTTTTGTAAGTATCGAGCAATAAGGCCGACACGACGTTGTCATACTTCTTTAAGGTCGAAAGGTCGAAGCCCTCGCCAACCCTTACGGCCTTAATGACCTTGGCGTCAATACCGGCGCAAAGCTCCGGGGACTCATCGCCGTGAAGTTGGGCGCATCCAAGGCCTATCAAATCGACGAGCTTATTTATGTTGACCGTCGTCTCGTCTACGAAGACACCTACACTCGTAACGAACGGCGGCAGTTGCCTGACTATATCGGCAACGCGCCTCGGCTCAACGTAGCGCGGGCTATCCTTGTAGAATATAAAGCCCAGCGCATCGACACCTGCCTCTACGGCAAATAACGCGTCTTCGACAGTAGTTATGCCGCATACTTTAATCCGTGTGCTCATTACCCTATAAACTCTCTTAGCTTAACGGCCATATCGGGAGCAGTTATGATGGCCTCTCCTATCAGGAAGGCATCGACCGAAGCGCCTTTCAAGCTATCTATGTCGGCTCTACCTCCGATACCACTCTCGCTTACTATTACCTTACCTTCCGGTATAAGTGCCGAAAGCCTTCTTGTCGTATCTATATTCGTCTCGAATGTCGTAAGATCTCTGTTATTAATCCCTATAATCTCAGCACCGGCTTCAAGGGCACGCGTAAGCTCGGCTTCGCTGTGGACCTCAACGAGGCTCGCCATACCGAGAGAGGTCGCCAACTCTAAGAACTCACAAAGCTCGGCATCATCAAGTACGGCCGCTATCAGAAGTATCGCATCAGCGCCGGCTACGCGCGCCTCGTATATCTGATAGGCATCTATTATAAAATCTTTTCGCAAGAGAGGTAGGTCAATATGCTCACGTATATGCACGAGGTTATCGAGGCTACCCATGAAGTAACGGCTGTCGGTCAAGACAGATATCGCCGCCGCACCGTTGGTTGCGTAGGTCTCCGCAATCTTAACGGGGTCGAAGTCTTCCCTGAATATCCCTTTGGACGGCGATGCCTTCTTTACCTCAGCTATGATATTCGTACCACCTCGCCTTAAAGCCGCCGCAAAATCTCTTACAGGGTCTGCCCCCTTGACCTCACCCTTTATCGACTCCAAGAGTGCGTCTCTGCCCTTATCCGAGAAGATATCCTCAAGCTCACGTCGTTTATGAGCCGTTATCTCTCTAAGTATATCTGTCTTAACCTTACTCATATTCAGCTATTCGTCCTCTCGATAAGTCCGTTAAGTTTCTTTAAAGCGTTGCCTGAACTTATAGCGGCTCTGGCTATAAGAAGACCGTCTTCGAGCGAACGAGCCTTAGATGCCGCCGTTATGCCCGCCGCCGCATTCAATAAAACAATATCTCTATGCGGGCCTTCTTTGCCCTCAAGCAAGTCCCTTATAATTTTGGCATTCTCAAGAGGCCCTTCGCCTCTGAGGTCGCTCAGCGCACAACGCTCAAAGCCGAAGTCTTCGGGGCTTACGTGGTAGGTCTTTATGGTACCACCCTTAAGCTCCGTTATCTTCGTCCTGTTGGTGAGCGTTATCTCATCTAAACCGTCGTCGCCTGCGACGACGAAGGCGTGCTTGCTTCCAAGGTTCTTTAAGACCTCGGCCATAACGTCGGTTAGCTTTGGGTCGTATACGCCGAGCAGATGGTGC
>DAOVKH010000170.1 GCA_030631875.1 Deltaproteobacteria bacterium
CTTGCCGATAAGTACAGTGATAAGGATAAAGAACTATTTGAAAATTCGGGCACACAAGTCTATGAATATTCGATTCAATATGCCGATAATAATATGCGCGACGTTATATTCAATAAAGCCGTCTATAACAATATGTCCGGTGAGGTGGCGGGTATTGTCGGTGTTATAACTGACATAACAGACCATAAGAGGGCGGAGGAAGATCTTAAGTTAGCACGTGACGACGCCGAGGCGGCAAGCAGGGCTAAGTCCTCCTTCCTCGCTACTATAAGCCATGAGGTGAGAACACCGCTTACGGTAATAATCGGCGTTGCCGACCTGATAAGCGAGACAAAACTCGATGAAGAACAAAGAAGGTTTATTGGAATACTTCGCGAGTCGGGCGAGGCACTTCTTGCGCAGATAAACGATATACTCGATTTCTCAAAGGTAGAGGCCGATAAGGTCATACTCCACGAAGCCCCCTTTAACCTAACGGAACTCCTCGCTACATTGTGTAAGGTCGCCGAGGTCAAGGGCACGGAGCCAAACGGTAAGGCCAAGGCCATTAAGGTTATATGTAGTGTCGCCGATGATGTCCCCTCTATGGTCGTAGGGGCTGGAGACAGGCTCCGCCAAGTATTGCTGAACCTTGTAACGAACGCCGTTAAGTTCTCAGGGGAAGAGGGCGAGATAACGATAGATGCTGCCATCGATAAGAGTGTCGCCGAGGGTTGCGACGATATAGTACTTCTTGTATCCGTAAAGGATACGGGAATTGGCATACCACCAGATAGGCTGGATGCTATATTCGACCCATTCACTCAGGCCGACGACACGGTGGCCAGGGAACACGGCGGCAGCGGGCTTGGGCTTGCAATATCCAGGCGTTTGGCCGAACTAATGGATGGCGAGCTTTATGCCGAGAGTACCGTCGGCAAGGGCTCGACCTTCTTACTTAAAGTAAGGCTCGGTATCTTCAAGAGAGAGGTAAGTCTTGAAGATACTCCTTCTTCCTCCGGTAGAGACGAAGAAGCGCTTGAGGCAGGGGACGCCCGACCGCTTAAGATACTGCTTGCAGAGGACTCCGAGCACATACGTTTTGTCGTGAAGACGTACCTTAAGGATACCTCCTACACACTCGATATGGCAGAGAACGGTAGAGAAGCCTTTGAATTATACAAGGCGGGCGATTACGACATAGTGCTCATGGATATACAGATGCCGATAGTCGACGGTTATAAGGCTACCGCGAATATTCGAGCCTACGAAGAAGAAAAGGGGCTTAAAGGCGTGCCGATAGTCGCGCTCACGGCTCACGCGTTCAGAGAGCAGGAAGAAAAAAGCAAGGCCGCCGGATGTACGGCACACCTCGTTAAGCCGGTCAGTAAGAAGGCACTCCTAAAGGTCATCTCGCAGATTACAAAGGGTTAAAGGTTCTCGTGGTTACATGGCCGCTGTGAGTCACTACGTTAGTTGAATTTTTTTGTCGTCATTCAGGAGATACTAAGTCCTGATATCTTATTTGCAGATGGAGGTATTATGTTCAGATTAAGCAAAGGCGCGGAATACGCCGTTAGAGGGGTCTTGCATCTCGCCTCTAAACCGAGCGGTGTGGTGGCCTTCATAGATGAGATAGCCGAGGCCGAGGATGTGCCGAGGGCCTACCTCGCTAAGATATTTCAGGTACTCCTTAAGAAAGGTTTTTTAAGATCCAAGCGCGGTCCGGGCGGCGGCTTTAACCTCGCACGCGAGGCAAAGGATATAACTCTGCTCGATATAATAGAGACGATGGAGGGTACGATAAGCCTCAATGATTGCCTGATAAGTGCCGGTTTTTGCGATAGAGAGGACAAGTGCCCGGTTCATGATGTTTGGCGTGAGGCTCAGAAAAAACTCAAAGATTTTCTCTCGAAGTCAAACTTCAAGGAGCTTGCCGAGGCCGGTAAGATGAAGGTTCAGCTTGCGTAGGAGTAAGGGGGCATGTGACCTCGATTAGTTGAATATTAGCTTTAAATATCAACAGGTTAGATGTTTTATGCGCCTCTTTCAGCGCCGTCAGGTATTACCTGCCGGTGCTTCTTTATATTTCAAGGCAAAATACGCTCTGTTATCAAAAACCCCCTGACCGATACGTCTTTAAAGGGGTATTCTCGCTTAGAACTTTTCGCTTGACAAGCACTATATGTTGTGGTCTAATAAGTTTCAAGCACAACATATGTATTTTATCTATGTAAATCAAGGGGTTTGCATATTATCAATTGTAATTATCGGAGGTTATCAGTATCATGGAGCAAAAAACAGAAGATCACGCCATTAAAACACCTCGAAAGAGTTCTAAGTCAAAGAAAGATACAGGCCATATGAGAGATAATCCGCCTGCGAAGATATCTGAAAATGCGATAAAAGTCCTTGAAAAACGCTACCTTAAGAAAGACAAGGATGGAAACCCGACAGAGGCCGTTGAGGACATGTTCTGGCGTGTTAGCCGCAATATCGCCGAGGCCGACACAAATTATAATAAGAATGCCGATACAGAGGCCGTAGCAAAAGAGTTTTATGACCTTATGACCGGCCTCGAGTTTCTCCCTAATTCTCCGACACTTATGAATGCCGGTCGTCCGCTCCAACAGCTATCGGCCTGTTTTGTCCTTCCAATAGAGGATTCGATGGAGAGCATATTCGAGACACTTAAGCAGACGGCTCTCATACACAAATCAGGCGGCGGCACGGGCTTTTCATTCTCAAAGCTTCGTCCTTCGGGTGATGTCGTTGGCTCTACCTCCGGCATAAGCTCAGGGCCGGTATCCTTTATGAGTGTATTTGATAGTGCCACAGAGGCCATCAAACAGGGTGGTACGAGGCGTGGAGCGAATATGGGCATACTGCGCATAGACCATCCGGATGTTGAGAATTTTATAGCGTGTAAGGAAGATAACTCGCGTCTGAATAACTTTAATATATCGGTCAACATAACAGAAGAATTCATGGAGGCCGTCGATTCGGGCAGTGACTATGAGCTTAAAAACCCGCGCGACGGATCCCCTGAGGGCAAGCTCAACGCCAGTAAGATATTCGACCGCATAGTCGACATGGCTTGGAAGAACGGCGACCCGGGTATAATCTTCATAGACAGAATAAACAAAGACAACCCAACGCCACATATAGGCGAGATGGAGTCGACAAACCCGTGCGGCGAGCAGCCCCTGCTCCCTTATGAATCATGCAACTTGGGTTCTATAAACCTTAGCCGTATGCTCAAGACGACCGGCACAAACGGCTCATCCTCATTGGACGTTGATTGGGAACGCCTCGCATACGTTACAGAGACGGCCGTACACTTCTTGGATAACGTCATAGATATGAACAACTATCCTATAGATATCATAGGCGAGACGACGAGAAGTAACCGTAAGATAGGGCTTGGCGTTATGGGTTTCTCCGATATGTTAATACGCATGGGCATACCGTACAATTCAGAGGAAGCCCTCCGCGCGGCCGAAGATATAATGGGCTTCATTCACAAAAAGGGGCACGAGGCATCAGAGAAGTTGGCCAAGAAGCGCGGCTCCTTCCCGAACTTCAAGGGCTCTATGTATGACAGTGATTTATCCGGCGGTTCGCTTCGTAACGCAACCGTTACGACCATAGCCCCGACGGGGACTATCTCCATAATCGGCGATTGTTCTTCCGGGATCGAACCATTATTTGCCCTTGCCTTTACGAGAAACGTAATGGAGGGGACACAACTCTTAGAGATTAATCCGCTCTTCGAAGAGGTGGCCAGAGATAGAGGCTTCTATAGTCCGGAACTCATGCGTGAGGTAGCCCAGAAGGGCGGCCTGCACGGCATAGACGGCATACCAGACGACGTTAAGCAGGTATTTGTCACCTCACATGATATATCCCCGGAGTGGCACATAAGGATGCAGGCGGCATTCCAGAGGTATACCGATAATGCCGTATCGAAGACCGTTAACTTTTCGAGTGAGGCCACGCGTGAAGATATCGCAAACGTATATAGGCTCGCCCATAAGCTCGACTGTAAGGGTGTTACCGTATACCGTGACGGCTCTAAAGATAACCAGGTACTGACACTCGGCGAGACGAAGAAAGATGTAGCGGCCGTCCCTGCAGAAGAAATTACCGTCGCTACTACCA
>DAOVKH010000017.1 GCA_030631875.1 Deltaproteobacteria bacterium
GGTCAAGTACGACGGCCTTATCACCGAAGAGGTCGCCTCCGGTGGGCTTAAGATGCTGGAGATAGATTCATGTGGATTCGACAAGATGGATAGGCGTATTCTTTCGATTATCATAGAAAAGTTCTCAGGCGGGCCTGTTGGGATAGACTCCATAGCCGCCGCCTTGCACGAGACGCGAGACGCTATAGAAGACATCTACGAGCCTTACCTTATACAAGAAGGGTTCTTAAAGCGTACGCCACGCGGACGCGTGGCAACGGAGCGTGCCTACGCGCACATGGGTATTCCTTATAAAGGTGACACGCAGGGGAATCTCATCTAAAGAGCCATGCCCCCATCTATTAAGAAGATATTATTCCACCTTTGTTGCGGCCCTTGCTCTATCTATCCCATTAAGGAACTCTTGAAGGAACGCTTCGAAGTCTCAGGCTTCTTCTATAACCCCAACATCCATCCCCGTAAGGAATTCGAGATACGCCTCGAAAGCTCAAAGAGGTTAGCCGAGATGTTGGGGGTCGACATGATATTCCATGAAGAGTATACGCCAAAGGATTTTTTTAACGGGCTACCATCTATGAAGGACTCAGTAGAGGTGTCAGCCTCTGCTGATACAGAGAGGTGTAAGCATTGCTACTCCATACGCTTGAAGGCTACGGCAAAGGCGGCCAAGGATAACGGCTTTGATTACTTCTCGACCTCACTCTTATATAGTCGCCACCAGAACCACGAAGAGATAATCTCCCTTGCCCGTTCCATTGCAAAGGAGGTGGGCGTTTCGTTCTTCTATGAAGACTTTAGAGAGGGCTGGCAGGCGGGCATCGACGAATCAAAGGAGATGGGGTTATACAGGCAGAAGTATTGCGGATGTATATTCTCTCTTAACGAACGAAGGCAAAACGGCAAGAGTGTTACTAAGTTTATAGCAAAGGTAGATAACGGAAAGGTATAAGTGCATTAAAGCGGCAAATGAGTACTTTATTCTTGCTCGTTCTAAAAACTTGTTTTTTCGCTCTCTTTAAGGTACTTTAATCGGATACTTATGAAGATAACTGACGATACTATAGAAGAACACGGCCTAACACGCCAGGAGTACGAACGCATAGTCGACGGCCTTGGCGGGAGAGAGCCGAATATTACGGAACTCGGCGTATTTTCGGTCATGTGGAGCGAACATTGTTCGTATAAATCCTCACGCATTCACCTGAAGAAACTACCCTCTGAGGGTGATTGTGTAATAGAAGGCCCCGGCGAGAACGCAGGAGTCATCGATATAGGCGACGGCCTAGCCGTTGCATTTAAGATGGAGAGCCACAACCACCCAAGCTTCATAGAGCCCTTTCAGGGGGCGGCTACGGGCGTTGGAGGCATATTGAGAGACGTATTTACGATGGGTGCAAGACCCGTTGCTCTCCTTAATTCCCTTCGCTTTGGCGCACCGGAGAATGCCAAGACCGCTTACTTACTCGAAGGTGCTGTTGCCGGTATCGCCGGTTATGGCAACTGCATGGGCATACCGACCGTTGGCGGAGAGGTCGCATTCCATGAATCATATAACGGCAATTGCTTAGTAAATGCGATGACCGTTGGTGTTCTTAAGGCCGACAAGATATTTAAGGGCAATGCTTCGGGCATTGGCAACCCTGTGATGTATGTTGGCTCGCGTACGGGCAGGGACGGCATCCACGGTGCTACTATGGCGAGCGACGTATTTGGCGAGGGCGGCGAAGAACGGCGGCCGACCGTGCAGGTAGGAGACCCGTTTACAGAGAAGCTACTCCTCGAAGCCTGCTTAGAGGTCTTTAAGACCGACCATGTCGTAGGGGTTCAGGATATGGGTGCGGCGGGATTAACGTCTTCGAGCATTGAGATGGCCTCGCGTGCCGGGACGGGAATAGATATAGACGTTAAAGATGTACCAAGGCGTGAAGAGGGAATGACACCCTACGAGATACTCCTCTCCGAGTCGCAGGAGCGTATGCTCTTTGTCTTGAAGATTGGTAGCGAAGCGGCCGTGCGTGAGATATTTAAGAAGTGGGATTTAGAGGCGGTCGTAATAGGGGAGGTTACCGGTACGGGACGTGTAATCATAAGGGAGGGCGAAGAGGTAGTCGCCGATATGCCCGTAGATACCCTAACCGATGCGGCTCCCGTCTATAATCGACCAATAAAGAGACCCGACAGCCAGGACGAATTAAATCGCCTTGATATGGACTCTATATCTCTGCCAACCGACTACAATGAAACACTCTTGAGCCTTTTGGCTTCACTCAATATAGCAAGTAAGGAGTGGGTATACGAGCAATACGACCATATGGTTCGTACCGATACGCTCGTCATGCCCGGTTCCGACGCCGCCGTTGTGCGCATAAAGGGTACGACCAAGGCTCTGGCCATGTCGGTGGATTGTAATTCACGGTACTGTTACTTAGATCCGTTCACAGGGGCGGCAATAGCCGTGGCCGAGGCGGCAAGGAACGTAAGCGTTTCCGGTGCCAAGCCTCTGGCGATAACCGATTGCCTTAACTTCGGCAACCCTGAACGCCCTGAGGTTATGTGGCAATTCGAGCAGGCAATACTCGGCATCAGAGAAGCGTCTCTTAAGCTCGGCGTACCGGTCATTAGCGGTAATGTGAGCCTCTATAACGAAACGTCAGGTACTGCCATATACCCGACCCCTACGATAGGTGCTGTCGGCCTCATTGAAGACAGTTTAAAGGTAACGACACAGTACTTTAAGGACGCAGGCGACGTTATCGTACTCCTTGGTGAAAACTTAGAGGAGCTCGGCGGCAGTGAGTACCTTAAAGTCACCCGTGGCCTTGATAAAGGTATGTGTCCGGTACTCGACTTGGATAAAGAGTTAGCACTTCAAGAAGCTTGTCGTGAGGCCATATTGAGTGGTATAATTAAATCCGCGCACGATATCTCTATAGGAGGGCTGGCCGTAGCTATAGCCAAGTCCGCCCTTAACCCGAAAGGGGCTGTAGGCGCTGAGGTTAATGTTGCGGACAGTAATACCAAAGAAGGCATACGCAATGACGCGCTCCTATTTGGCGAAACGCAGTCTCGCGTTATCTTGACACTTAAGGAGTCCGACTTAGAAGCTCTGAGCGTTATCGCTAAGGCTAATGGAGTGCCTTTTAAGGCAATAGGGCACGTCGGTGGCGATAGGCTAAAGATAAATGGTTTGATAGATATTCCGCTTGGTGAGGTCTCGCTTAAGTGGAAGAGTATGATAAAGAATTTTGTCGCATAATTTACGAGTACCTTGAGGAGAGCCCAATGTTTGACAAGTTTAAAGACGAGTGCGGTGTCATAGGCATATACAACCACAAAGAGGCCGCAAATATCGCCTACCTTGGCCTCCACGCCCTTCAGCACAGAGGCCAGGAGAGTGCCGGCATAGTCTCTTCGGACGGAGCCAGCCTATACTCTCATAAAGGGATGGGGCTTGTCTCGGATATATTCACAAAGCGAGAGCTTAAGGCCATGCCCGGAAGCTCGGCCATAGGGCACGTTCGCTACTCAACGGCAGGCGGCTCGCATATAAAGAACGCACAGCCCTTTCTTGTAGATTACTCCAGAGGTTCAATTGCCATAGCCCATAACGGAAACCTCGTAAACGCAGGCCACCTGCGTGACGAGCTTGAGGCATACGGCTCTATATTCCAATCAGATATGGATACAGAGGCCATAGTGCATCTGATAGCGTCGAGTAAGGAGAACGAACTCGTCGACAGGCTTAGCTACGCTCTCGGCAGGGTTAAGGGGTCTTATTCGCTCGTCGTCTTAACGGAAAAACGTCTCATTGCAGCCAGAGACCCGCATGGCTTCAGGCCGTTGGTCTTGGGGCGGTTAAAGGGGAGCTGGATAGTCGCCTCCGAGACCTGTGCCTTTGATCTCATTGAAGCCGAATATGTGCGTGAAATAGAGCCGGGCGAAATACTCGTCATAGACGACAACGGCACAACATCTCATAAACCCTATGAAAAGCGTCGTTACACGCCGTGCATATTCGAGCATATATACTTCGCGCGCCCTGACAGTAATGTCTTCGGGGTGAATGTCTACGAAGTCCGGAAAAACTTCGGCAGAGAGCTTGCCAAGGAACACCCCGTAGAGGCCGATATCGTAATCCCCGTACCCGACTCAGGTGTCGGCGCGGCCATCGGTTACGCCGAAGCTTCAAAGATCCCATTTGAGATGGGAATCGTCAGAAGCCATTACGTGGGCAGAACATTTATCGAACCGAGAGATTCCATCAGAAACTTCGGCGTAAAGTTAAAGCTCAACGCTATAGGCGACTTCATTAAGGGTAAGCGTGTGGTGGTCGTGGATGATTCAATCGTACGCGGCACTACGAGCCGTAAGATAGTGCGCATGATAAGAGACGCCGGAGCAAAAGAAGTGCATATGCGCATAAGCTCTCCGCCGACGCTCGCATCGTGTTTTTACGGAATAGATACCCCGACGAGCGGCGAGCTTATAGCCGCAAACCACAGTGTAGAAGAGATTAACAGATACATCAGCTCCGATACGCTCGCCTACATAAGCGTCAAGGGGCTTTACCGCGCCGTAGGAAGAGAAGAAGATTCCTTCTGCGATGCCTGCTTTACAGGGAAGTACCCCGTTGAGATACCAAGCAAGAGAGTTCCGCCGCAAATGGTCTTATTTAAATAATCTGATAATCTTAAGGTGTGCGTTGAATATACAAAGACTATACATAGTGCTACTAATCCTTCTGACCTTCACCGTCTCGGGCTGCTTAAGTGCGCCTAAGAAAAGTGTCGCTGAGCAGGAATCGGCAATAGAAGATTCTATCAAGGAGACTACTTACGCGGATGTCTTTAGTAAGTGGAGCAGAGGGGATAAGCTATTCAAGGACTTTGAACCACGCCTGCATATAAACGCGACACTCAAGAGTAGAGAATTTAGAAGTGCCTATGCCAAAGAGTACGCCGAACGTTTCGGCTTCGATGCCGATAAAGAGGCTGTCTTATTAAGTAATGAACTCGACAGCTACGACGCCTATAATGAGTTTCTTGTCTCAACCTATACGCCAAGTGACGACTGGAATGATTTCGCCGAAGAGGACTCCATATGGCAATTATATTTAGTAGACTCCGAGGGGCGAAGAGCCGAGCCTGTAGAGATAGAGGAGCTTGACAAAAAGAACGTCACTCTAAGAGAGTTCTTTCCGTTCATAGACCCGTGGAGCAAGGTCTACTTAGTGCGCTTCCCGCGTTATGATACAAGCGGCATCATACCTATCGGTGATAAAGAGAGCGCTGTATTGAAACTCGTCATAACCGGCATAAAGGCAAAGGGCGAGCTTACCTGGAATATCGTCACAATCGACGAATCAGTACTTCGTTAGTGTTGCGGCCTCTATACATTAATGTGCACTTTAAATTAGTATTGCTCAGGGCATATGAAACTTATAGATAAAATAACAGACTCACTCTCCACGCGCGGTGCCATTGCCTTTATAATCCTTTCGTTATTTTCATCTCTTATAGTGCTCCTGATATTCTTTGCCAAGCCCGAATTCATAAACCTCTTAGACCTGAAACTTACCGACTCAATGTTCCGTATTAGAGCTGACGTATCGCCTCCCGGTGATGTCGTAGTGATTGCTATAGACGAAAAAAGTGTCAATGAACTTGGGCGTTGGCCCTGGAAGAGGGGGCATATAGGGGAGCTTCTTTATGGCTTGAAGGACGCTCGGGTCGTTGCCCTTGATATGATATTCTCAGAGAGCTCGGAGACAGAGAACGACGAGGCATTGGCTCAGGCCATAAAGGCTAATGGCAATGTCGTCCTTGGGTACTTCTTTAGAGACGATGCCACTGAAGAGCCGAGTGAGAAGAGCATGGAGTATCTCAACGACTCTAAGCTTAGCGCTATACGCTTCTTAGGGGATGCCACAGATCTATCGGAGGCCGAGCTTACGCCCGAATACTTTGCGAATGTATTTACAGGTGTCGAGACCAACATAGACCTCCTGCACGAAGGTTCTTTGGGAGTAGGGTCATTTAATATCCTTCCAAGTATAGACGGTGTCTTAAGAGAGGCAAACCTCATCTACGGTTACGGTGAGGAGGGGATATATCCGACACTTGCCATAGAGGCGTTAAAGGCCTACTACGACGATGAGCTTCTACTGACGGTAGCGCCTTACGGGATAGATAGCGTAGCCATAGGTGATAAGGTGATACCACTTAGTGAGAGCGGTGCTTATACGTTGAATTACTACGGCCCCGGCAGTGTTACATTCACCACATACCCGGCCGTCGATGTCATTAAGGGGAGAATCAGCCCCGAGACCTTTAAGGATAAAATAATCTTTGTCGGTGCAACCGAGATAGGCATATACGATTTAAGGGTTACACCCATTGACCCTGTCTATCCGGGAGTAGAGGTGCACGCCACGATAGCAGGAAACGTCCTTCAAGAACGCTTCCTTATACGCGACGGCACGACCGCCATGCTGACCGTCGTTCTAATATTCCTGATACCTCTGATGCTCGGCTATATCCTCTCAAGGGTGCACCGTACATATGTAGCTCTATTCGTATTTTCTATACTCTTTGCCGTCATAGTGCTGACGGTCTACATCTCGTTTTCGAGTTTCAGTCTACTCTTAAATCTCATATACCCTTTATTAGCACTCAGTCTTTCGTATTTGATTACGGAAGCCTACAGAAACATTGTAGTAGAGAAGAAGAGTAAATTTTACAGAAAGGCCTTCTCTACGTATGTGCCTCCGGAGCTCGTCTCTGAGATAATAAAGAACCCGGAGAGCCTTAAGATAGGCGGCACGAAGAAGGTTATAAGCGTTCTCTTCTCTGACATAAGAGGCTTTACGACAATATCAGAGAGACTCACACCTGAAGAGCTTGTATCGCTACTGAACGAATATCTCTCACCGATGACCGAGATAGTCTTTAAGGAGCGGGGAATGCTCGATAAATATATCGGCGATGCCATAATGGCCATCTACAACGCACCACTTGACTTAGATGAGCATCCACGCCGCGCCTGTTCAACGGCCTTGAATATGCTAAAGGCTCTGCCGGCACTCAATAGAAAGTGGGCAAAGAGGGATTACCCTGAGCTTAAGGTAGGGCTCGGCATACATACGGGAGAAGCGGTCGTCGGCAACATGGGGGCGGCACTTCGCTTTGACTATACGGCCATAGGCGATACCGTTAACTTGGCCGCGCGCCTTGAGGGTATGACAAAGCTCTATGGTGTTAAAATATTGGTAAGTCAATCTACCTATCAGGAGTGCAAGAGGTCATTCATATTCAGGCGCTTAGACTTTGTTAAGGTCAAGGGCAAGACCAAGCCTGTGGCCATCTACGAACTTATGGGGACTAACGACAGTGCCGGCGAGTACGCTGAGCTTGCAACACTCTTTAAGGAGGCCCTCATAGATTACAGTAAAGGTAAGTTTAAGACCGCTCAAGCGGGTTTTGAAGATATCTTAAAGCAATATCCCGACGACAGACCATCACAGCTCTTTATAGATAGGTGTCGTGAGTTTATCGTAACACCTCCGCCGCCGGGTTGGGACGGTTCCTACGTAGCCTTAAGCAAGTAAGGCGGCTACTTACTGTCGGGGAATTGTCTCTCCTCGGGCTTGAAGTTTGGTCCGACGATCGATATTATGTAGCCCTTATCGAGCGTTATGTACTTACGCGCCGCCCTTAGGAGATCCTTCTTACTTACACGCTCAATTCGTCTGACATACCTCTTCTGATAATCGAAGCCGAGGCCTAAGACCTCGTTAGTAGCCATATTCGAGGCCTGACTCGAGACCTTCTGCAAGCCCATCTCGTATTGACCAAGTATGGCACTCTTGGCACGCTTAAGCTCTTCGTCCGTAACTTCTTCTTCGATTATACGCCTTAGCTCGTAGAGGATTCCCTCTATGGCCTCGTCCTTCTTATCCGGAGCACAGCCTATATAGATGGCGAAGGTTCCGGGCTCTATGCCGGCACGTGTAAATGCGCTTACCGCATATGCCAGAGACTTCTTGTCTCTTAACTCAACGAAGAGGCGTCCGCCCTGAGCGCTGAGTATCTCCGTAAGTATGTCGAGGCCGTATGTGTCTTTGTCGGTAATCTTTGGGCCAAGGAACCCGATGCCGATATTGGTCTGCTCCTTTTCCTTCATCTCTCCGGTGCGTATTATCTCCTCCGGTGGGTCTTCGGCGCTGAGCTTGGGGAGTTTTACCTCCTTACGCTCAAATGATGTCAAGACCTCTTCGACACGCTCGATTACATGGTCGGTATTTATATCGCCTACGATGGTGAGCACCATACGCTTCGGTGAAAATATCTTAGCGTAATGTTCCTTTAGGTCATCGGACGTAAAGGAGGTGACAGTCTCGGCCGAACCCATGACGGGCATCCCGTATGGGTGAAAGTTAAATAACTTTGAGTATAGGAGCTTAAAGGTATGTCCCGGCAGATAGTCTTCTGTCCGCTTTATCGATGAGAGGATGTCGGCTCTGAGTTTTTCTACCTCTTCGGGCTCGAATGCCGGGTTCAAGAGCATATCGGCGAATACGGTAAGCCCTCTGTCAAAGTACCTCGAGAGGAAGGTTGCCGAAATACCACTCGTATTGCGTGAAGAAAATCCGCTGATACTTCCTGCCATATCCTCTATCTCGCGCGCCAGATTGTTTCTCGAGCGGTTCGTAGTGCCGCGCTTAAAGGCGGCCGTTACGAAGTTACCGAGGCCGTTGGTCTTCATATTCTCCATCCTTAAGCCGCCGGGGAACGAGGCATAGAGGGCAACTGTCTGGTTCGAGTGATCTTCCTTAACTATAAGCGTTACGCCGTTATCGAGGATTACCTTTTTAATCTCTCTATCCTTATTGTCGGTCAGCTGCTTTGCCGAGAGCTTCTCTATCGCACTTTCGGCAGTGCTTACAACTTTACTGAGTGCCCTTTTTTTAAAGGGATCTTTCTCTGGTTCAGGCAGGAGCATGGAGAAGGTGAGGTTATCCGTAACGAGGTACTCGGCGAGTGCCGCCTTTACGTCCTGTGCCGAGACGGCTCTTATGCCTCTTATGTATTTCTCTTCAAACTTGAGGTCTCCGGAGATGGTCTCATAGTATCCGAGCTGGCGAGCCTTGCCGCGCATCGTCTCTCGTTTATAGATGAACTCGCTCTCGAGCGATAGCTTCGTCTTTTCGAGTTCTCTCGGTGAAGGCCCTTCGACGCTCAAGCGTCCTATCTGAACGAGAATCTCTTTAACGGCCTTCTGTACCTTATCCGCGTCGAGTGTGGCTTCTATAAGAAATAGTCCCGGCTCCTTCGGGGTCATGGCATAGGTGGAGATGGTATGTACGAGTTCTTCCTCGACCTTGAGGCGTTTATATAGTCTCGACGTAACACCTTCACCGAGTATGCCCGTTATGATATCCATGGCGTAGGTGGTCTTATCCTTAAGCTCAGGTATGTGGTAGGCAAGGGCTATGCGTGTTTGCTTTATGGGCTGGCGTAGGGTTACCTCTTTTAATTCCTCCTGCCTAGGCTCTACGGCGCGCTCTGTGTGAGGATCGGGCGCGGCCTTGAAACCTTTAAAGCTCTCTCGAATCTCTTCCAGGGCGGCGGTCTTTTCGACGTCGCCTACGACCACAAGCGTCATATTGCCCGGTATATACCAACGCCTGAAGAAGTCTATTATATAGTCGCGCGTAAGGCCGTCTACCGTCTCTTTGTAGCCGATGACGGGTCTTTTGTATGGATGAGCTTCGTAGGCTGTAGCGAAGATTGTCTTATAGAGTTGTCTGTCGGGGCTGTCCTTGCCCATGCGGAGCTCTTCCTGTACTACGGCCAATTCTTTTTCAAGTTCGCTTGGTACAAAGGCGGAGTGCTGTATTGCGTCACTTATGATATCAAGCCCAGTTGAGAAGTAGCGGCTCGCCACGGCCATGTGGTAGACGGTATTATCGAAGGATGTGTAGGCGTTTATGTAACCGCCGGAGGACTCTATCTCCTTTGCTATGTCGGCAGGGCCGCGCTTGGATGTTCCCTTAAAGAGCATGTGCTCGAATACGTGAGCTATGCCGGCTTCTTCAGGTTTTTCATCGGCACTTCCTACGCGTACCCACATCTGTATGGCTACGACCGGAGCGCTGTGGTCTTCTTCGATGATGACCGTAAGGCCGTTTTCGAGGATAGTCTTCTCTATATTGCGATCTTGGTTCGAGGCTAATACAGCGTGGCTTGAAAGAAAGAAAAATACCGCGCCAATTGCAACTATTTTAAAGACTCCGATGGCTTTCCTTGAATATCTCGATAGCGACGGCATATTTTTCTCCTTAGCCTTAGTAGATTTAATGGTTCATTTCAGAGTGTTATGATAGAATAAAAATCGACTTTTTTCAACAACTCTTCCTGATCGGATTTGTCGTGTTTTTACGACGATGGGTGGAGTTGACAATCCAATTCTCCCTGTTACTCTTTGAGTATAGGGGCAAAAGAGAGAGGGTAAATATGTCCCAAAGTAACGACCTTAAAGATATATCTACAGCAGCACTTATATTGATAGACCTGCAGGTCGACTTCTGTGAGGGCGGGGCGTATCCCGTCCCGGGTGGTGATGAGATAGTAGAGCCATTTAACGAATATATGGAGTTATTTAGTGGTCTTGGTCGTCCGACATTCTCCGTAAAGGATTATCATCCGCGCCGCACAACACACTTCAAGGAATTTGGCGGAGAGCTTCCCGCGCACTGCGTAAAGGGAACGCCCGGCAGTGAGCTTCACCCAAAGCTTAGGTTTCTCGATGGTGCAGGGTTATTGGCAAAAGGAGACAGACTCTCCGACGACGGAGCTTCGGCCTTCGACGGTAGAGACGCAGTGGGCATGAACCTTAGAGGCTTACTTGAACAGAGTGAGAGCGATACCCTCTTCATAGGAGGGCTTTCCATAGAGGACTCTATCATGACGACAACCCTCGAAGCCCTGCGATACGGCTACAGGGTGATACTCCTTGAGGATGCCATGCGGGGCAGGGAGCTTGCGATAGGCAATTCACTAAAAGCGATGGAAGAGATGCAAAGATGCGGCGCGGAGGTCATCACCCTTGAGAAACTTAAATGTAGCCTCTCATAGATGGGGCTATAGAGAGGGAAGGGGTATTATGGAGATGACTGCCGTAATAGACAGGGTAGCACCAATGGAGCTTATGAGCATGATGGAGTCGGGTATGGAGATGCAATTAATCGACGTAAGAGAGCTGAATAACGGTAGCGAGATGCTCAAAGGTGCTATGAACATACCCGTCTCTGAGCTGGCGGAGCGCTTATCTGAGATAGACCGAGATAAGGTGGTAGTGATCTACTGCACGTGACCAAATGAGAACTCAAGTGTCCGTGCGGCACAGATAATAATGGAGAACCGCTTCAGTGCCACCAACGTAAAGGTCGTCACAGGCGGTATGGACGGCTGCGTTGATGCGGGAATGGCCGTGATGGAGTATTTAGCTTAATAGATAAAATGGGGTCTTGCTCTCACCGAGCAAGACCCCATCTGCCTTTTAAAAAGTCGAGCTTATCCCTTTATCTCAACCAACTCTATGTTGAAGGTAAGGTCTCTTCCCGCAAGCGGGTGGTTTCCGTCTACTACTATCTTATCTTCCGATACCGCTACGACGAGTACGGTGGTCTTAGCACCATCCTCACGATGACCGTCGAGCATTGTTCCTATCTGAGGTTTTAGCTCAGGCGGAAATTGGTCTCTTGGAACCTCTACTATATGATCCGGATTATGCGGTCCGTAGGCATCGTCCGAGGTGACCGTAAAGGTCTTCTTATCTCCGACGGCCATGCCGACTACGGAATCCTCAAAGCCTGTGACAAGCCCTCCATCGCCTATGGTAAATTCAAGCGGCTCACGCTCTACCGATGTGTCGAAGACGGTATCGTCCTCTAATGTTCCTGTGTAGTGTATCGCTACGCGATCTCCATCTTTTGCTGTTGTTGACATCTTATTCGTTGCTCCTTCTTTTTTTATTGTATTTACAGTAATTACTTTACTCGTTGATTTACCTGCTGTTTTACATACTTATGATACTCCTGCGCGCGCCCAAGGGTACGCCTATCATTACGTGCCCTTTGAGCGTATCTGCCTTCTTTCCGTCTATTAAGATCTGCACGAGCTCTGTCTTCGAATTTAAGGTAACGGTATTTACTATGGCATAGATGGCCTGCATCTCTGCCGAAGACCCTCCGGTGTGGTTATCTTTAAATTCGCGGCTCAAGTCAACGTAGGCTATATCACCCTTGACTTCAACCGATATGACTCTCGTGCCATCGGGTAGGGCGTTTAAGAGCTTCTTCGTTACCGGGCCTGCCGCCAAAGAGGTTAGCATTGTCTTAAGCCTTATGGCAGGCGCGCCGTTATCTATTATGCGCTTTTCTGCTATAAGCCCTTTACCTCCCTTGTCGGTGAAGTATAGAGATACGATGGTCGTCGTATCTTTCTTTATATCGCCTCCGTCGGGGAAGTACTTATCGCCGAAGAATACTATCAATACTATGCTAATGACGAATGCCCCGATTCCTGAGAGGACAAATGTCCATGAAAGACTGCTCTTTTTCTTTCTCTTTGCCATATTACCTTTCTATCTCCACAAGCTCGGCACTGATGTCGGCATTATCCATAAAGCGTCGTCCTATTGAGTGAAACCTATCAGGGGAGTCGGTTACGAGGTAGCGATGCTCTCCCGTCTCTTCACTGGTATTCATTAACCCCATCTCCAAGAGTATATCATATACCCCGATGGATGTTGCCTTTGCCGAATCCACAAGCACTATATCCTTACCTATTACCTCGGCTATAGTATCCTTTAATATAGGGTAGTGGGTACAGCCCAGAAGTAGCGTATCGACCGGATTTGCCGCCAACATCTCACCCAAATAACCCTTAATTGCCAAACGTGCTATATCCGTATCTTCCAAGCCTTCTTCGGCTATGGGTACGAGCAAAGGGCAGGCCGTGCTTGTTATCTTTGCATCCTTGTCGAGTGCCTCTATGGCACGGGCGTAAGCTCCGCTCTTTATGGTGCCTTCTGTGCCTATGACTCCGATATTGTAGCCTCTAGTCTCCCTTAAGGCCATGCGTGACCCCGGCTCTATGACACCTATGACAGGTATAGTGAGATGCTTAGAGAGAGCTTCAAGGGCGTAGGCCGAGGCCGTATTACAGGCGATGACGATTAACTTTACGTTATGCTCTCGGATTAAGTAATCGGCTATCTCGAGTGAGTACCTAACGACCGTATCGCTCGACTTCGTACCGTAAGGCACGCGCGCGCTATCGCCAAGATAGACGGTATCTTCACTCGGAAGACGCTCGATTATCTCCTTCAGTACGGTCAGCCCGCCTATGCCTGAGTCGAATATTCCTATAGGGTTCTCATTCATGGGTGGTCTTTATAACCCAAAGGCCGCTTTACCGGCAAAGAGTGCCGTCTCGCCCAATTCTTCTTCTATGCGGGTGAGCTGGTTGTACTTTGCTATGCGGTCGGTCCTTGAAGCAGAGCCTGTCTTTATCTGCCCCGCGTTTGTGGCGACACTTATGTCGGCGATGGTCGTATCTTCGGTCTCGCCGCTGCGGTGTGATATTATCGATGTATAGCCCGCGCGCGTTGCCATATCAACGGCATTTAGCGTCTCGGTGAGCGTGCCAATCTGGTTTACCTTTATGAGTATGGAGTTGGCGATGCCTTCCTTTATGCCTCGTGATAACTTCTCTACGTTCGTTACGAAGAGGTCGTCGCCGACGAGCTGAATCTTCTCGCCCACTTTATCTGTCAGTGTCTTCCAGCCCTTCCAGTCGTCTTCGTCCAAGCCGTCCTCTATCGATACGATTGGGTACTTCTTAACGAGTCCGCTCAAGTAGTCGACCATCTTAGAACTCGTTACCTTCTTGCCTTCCAAGGTATACTTGCCTGCCTTA
>DAOVKH010000107.1 GCA_030631875.1 Deltaproteobacteria bacterium
CAGGACGAAGGTTGGCGAATAGCCCCAATTCTTTCCTGAGTGCAAGGAGTGCTCTCTCCGGCCTTACCGAGTAATCAAGCCCCTCCCACTTAGGCCCTCCGACGGCACCGAGAAGAACGGCATCACTTGCCTTTGCCATCTCAAGAACCTCGTCGGTCAGAGGAACTCCGTTTACATCTATCGAAGCTCCGCCAATGAGTGCTTCGGTTATATCAAAGTCTATCTCGAATTTTTCTCCCACATAGTCGAGAACCTTAAGTGCCTCATCCACTATCTCAGGCCCTATGCCGTCTCCGGCGATAACAAGCAATTTATTCATCGTTAAATCTCTCCCTTTGATCTATAATCAAGACTAAATTATTTAACAAAACCCCTCTTCTTAATCCAGCGCATCAAGCCGCCTGCTCCGACAAGCTCCTGCATAAAGGGCGGTACTGGGTTTGCCTGATAACGCTTCTTCTTCGTTACGTTATATATCTCGCCCTTGCCCATATCTACCTCAAGCACGTCGCCCTTCTTTATACCGTTGACGGCTTCTGCACACTCAAGTATGGGTAGCCCCATATTGAATGAGTTGCGGTAAAATATTCTCGCGAAGCTCTTTGCAATAACACAGCTAACCCCACTTGCCTTTATGGCAATCGGTGCGTGCTCACGCGAAGAGCCGCAACCGAAGTTCTTACCAGCCACTATAACGTCGCCCTTCTTCACACCTTTAGCAAATTTATCATCGGCATCTTCCATGCAGTACTTCGCCAACTCCTTCGGGTCAGAGGTATTTAAATACCTCGCCGGTATTATCCTATCGGTATCGACATCCGCACCAAACTTCCAAGCCTTACCTTTTGCCTTCATATGAATTCTCCTATTATAATAAAGTTATTTAATGACCTTGGGATGTACTATGCGTCCCTTTATGGCAGAGGCCGCGGCAACGGCCGGATTAGAGAGATACAGCTCGCTCTTAACATGGCCCATCCTTCCAAGGAAGTTCCTGTTGGTTGTGGCAAGGGCGACCTCGCCTGCGGCGAGTATTCCCATGTGTCCGCCAAGGCACGGCCCGCAGGTCGGTGGGCTTATTATAGCTCCGGCCTTTGTGAAGGTATCGAAGTACCCTTTCTTCATTGATTCATTATATATCTCAGGGGTCGCCGGTATTATGATGAGCCTCGTACCCTTTGCGACCTTCTTGCCCTTCAATACCTTTGCCGTAACGGCCATATCCTCCATGCGCCCGTTAGTGCAAGATCCGATAACGACCTGGTCGAGATTAACCCTACCTACCTTCGACACGTTGACGGTATTTTCGGGAAGGTGCGGCATCGCCACCTGCGGCTCAAGCTTTGAGCAATCATACTCGCGCACCTCTGAATACTCGGCATCCTTATCGCTCGTATAGTATACGGCCTTACGCTCGAACCTACCTTTGACATACTTCTTAGTCGTAGCGTCAGGCACGACAATACCGCTCTTGCCTCCGGCCTCTATCGCCATGTTACATAACGAGAGGCGGCTATCCATGGAGAGCTTGTCTATGACAGGCCCTGTGAATTCCATTGCCTTATAGAGCGCGCCGTCAACGCCCAAGTCTCCGATGGTGTGGAGTATCAAGTCCTTACCGCTAACCCACTTATTTAATTTGCCTTTGAATACAATCTTAATCGTCTCGGGTACTTTAAACCAGACCTCTCCGCTTATCATGGCGGCGGCCAAGTCCGTCGAGCCAACGCCTGTTGCAAACGCACCGAGCGCACCGTATGTGCATGTATGCGAATCCGCTCCTATTACCAAGTCTCCAGGGCCGACAACTCCCTGCTCGGGAAGTAAGGCGTGCTCGACACCAACGTCTCCGCCGTCATAGTAGTGCGTGAGCTTCTGCTCCTTTGCAAAGTCCCTCAAGATTTTACACTGTGTGGCACTTGCGATATCTTTATTAGGTGTAAAGTGGTCCGGCACAAGGACGACCTTCTTTCTATCGAAGACCTTCTTTGCGCCTATCTTCTTAAACTCTCTTATGGCAATCGGTGCTGTGATGTCATTACCGAGCGCGATGTCGACCTTGGCGTTGATGAGTTGCCCGGGTGTAACCTCCTTAAGGCCTGCGTGCGCGGCAAGTAACTTTTCCGTAATCGTCATTGCACGTACTGAACGCACGGAAGATTCCACTGCCTTCTTTACGGCCTTGGTCTTACACTCGGCCTTCTTTACAACTTTCTTTGTAGCCTTCTTTGCAGTTTTCTTAATAACCGTCTTTGTAGCCATATGGCCTCCTATTAGAAGATTCTTCTTTTAATTTTAGACAAGCCTTTCGCGGCTATCGTTCTTTCTATGTGAGAGCCTATTTAAGGCATTAATATACGCCTTTGCGCTGGCGACTATTATATCGCTGTGTGCGCCTTGACCAAGAACTATATGGTCGTCTTCCTTGAGCCTTACCGTAACCTCGCCCTGCGCGTCGGTGCCGCTCGTTATAGCATTTACGGCATAGCGAAGGAGCGTGCTCTTTGTCTTAGTTATGGTAGCAATCCCCTTATAGGCGGCGTCCACCAAGCCGTCGCCAACGGCGTCGATCCTCTCCACCTTACCGTCAACTTCCATTTCAATGGTAGCCTTTGGCTGAGTGTCGCTACCGCCTGTAACATTAAGGCTCGTAAGTTTAAACCTGTCGGGCACTTCTATGCGAAGCACTTCGTCCTGAACTATAGCCTCCAAGTCTTCGTCGAAGACTTCCTTCTTCTTATCGGCAAGAAGCTTGAACCTCTCGAACGCCTTATTCAGGTCGGCTTCATCTAACTTATAGCCAAGCTCTTTGAGCCTCGCACCGAAGGCGTGCCTCCCCGAATGCTTACCGAGTACGAGCGTAGACTTTGATATGCCGACCGATTCAGGGCTTATTATCTCATAGGTCGTCTTTTCCTTTAATAGGCCGTCCTGATGTATGCCTGCCTCATGGGCAAACGCGTTATCGCCGACTATCGCCTTATTGGGCTGAACCATCATGCCGGTTATGCCGGTTACGAGACGGCTCGCAGGATATAGCTCTTCGGTTACTATATTTGTCTCAAGGCCGAGCAGGTCGCTACGTGTCTTCAGTATCATAACGATTTCTTCGAGCGAAGAATTACCTGCACGCTCGCCAATGCCGTTTATAGTACACTCAACCTGACGCGCGCCGTTTATGATGGCACTTAAGGAATTAGCAACGGCTAAGCCCAAGTCATTATGGCAATGGACCGATATGACGGCCTTGTCGATATTCTTAACGTTCTCTCGTATGCCTTTAATGAGCTCTCCGAATTGATGCGGCAGAGCGTAGCCTACGGTATCAGGTATGTTGACTGTTGAGGCACCGGCCTCGATGACGGCTTCTAAGACCTCATAAAGATACGAAAGCTCAGTGCGTGATGCATCCATCGGGCTAAACTCAACGTCGTCGACGTAACCTCTGGCATGCGTTACCATATCAACGGCTCGCTTAAGTGCCTCTTCGCGCGTCAACTTGAATTGGTACTTAAGGTGTATATCCGAGGTAGAAATAAATGTATGTATGCGTGA
This sequence comes from Deltaproteobacteria bacterium, assembly GCA_030631875.1. Lineage (GTDB taxonomy): Bacteria > Desulfobacterota > GWC2-55-46 > GWC2-55-46 > DRQE01 > DAOVKH01. The sequence continues at coordinate 3,556 of DAOVKH010000107.1, forward strand.
CTTGCCCTTTGGCGCACCCTTAAGGGCATCCTTGGCGGCATCTATATCGTCGGCCTTTGCCCGCGCAAGAGAACATATGATAGGGCCTTCGACCTCTTCGGCTATGCGCCTTACGGACTCGAAATCCCCCTTGGAGCTAAAGGCAAAGCCTGCCTCTATAACGTCGACACCCAAGCGGGCGAGCTTATGCGCTACGCGAAGTTTCTCCTCGACATTCATCGATGCTCCGGGCGATTGCTCGCCGTCTCTGAGCGTTGTATCAAATATTTTTACATAATTATCCATATTAATGTTCCGTATAGATTGGTTAATTTTTATAGCCTTATTCTTCGGGTGCAGAATGACTTCCCTTTGTCTTCGAAGCCCTTCGCATTAAGAATAATGTAAGTACGGGGCCCGACAAGACGTATGCGAACGCCAATATAAACAATACCAATTGCGGCTCTGCCGCTATAAGTACCAATAGAAATACCGAGGCAACGAGCAAGCCAAAAGATCTCCGCTTAGAGAGGTTCAGCTCCTTAAAGCTATAGTACCTGACGTTACTGACCATCAAAAAGGCCAAGACGTATACGAGGGCTAAGATGGTAAGGTGCTTTGTAGTTCCTCCCGCGCCGCCGACGTAATAAAAGAATAAGACAGTAGTCGCTATGAGCAGGGCGGCCGCGGGTATGGGAAGCCCTTTAAAGTTTTTACTCTCAACGCTCGACACCTGCACATTGAAGCGTGCTAACCTCAAGGCTCCGCATACGACAAAGAGGAATGCCGCAAGCCAGCCGTACCTTCCATACGGACGAAGCGCCCACGTGAATACAAGAACAGCAGGAGCCAGACCAAAGGCAACGAGGTCAGAGAGCGAGTCGTACTCCATGCCAAATTTACTCGTCGTACCGGTCAGGCGAGCAATACGACCATCGAGGCAATCCAGAACGCCTGAGATTAATATGGCAATGGCCGCAAACTCGAAGTTTCCGTCAAAGGCGGCTACTATAGAATAAAAACCTCCGAATAAACTCGCGGAGGTTAAGAGATTCGGGAGAAGATAAACGCCCTTATGCTTCGCCTTCTTTACTGAACCTATATCATCATCTAACATTTTTATCACCTATCATCTTACGAGTAATTCTTTCGGCTTGCGGCAGAAAGAATGGTACAAATACGAGGCGTCGCCCCATCATAATTCACAACAAAGCAGATGGGCTTTTCTCAAAGCCGAACTACCAGCGAGCGAGTATTGAACTCCCCGCCCGAACCTTCTCGCCTATCTTCACAGCGGGCTTAGCGTCGGTCGGCAGGTATACGTCAAGCCTTGAGCCGAACCTTATAATCCCGAACCTCTCGCCCTTCTTAAGCTCTGTGCCCGGCTTTGAGTAGCAGACAATTCTACGTGCTACAAGCCCTGCAATCTGATTTACGACAAAGCGTTTGCCGTTTACGGCGGACTCTATCAGCAAAGCGTTCTGTTCGTTCTCAAGGCTCGCCTTATCAAAGCTTGCGTTAAAGAACTTACCGGGGTTATATTTGACCTCTATAACCTTACCGTCGGCAGGTGTTCTGTTGACATGAACATTAAAGACGTTCATGAAGATACTTATCTTAAGTGCCTTGGCCTTAAGGAGTCTATCCTCAAAGACCTCTTCACACTTTATGACCAAACCGTCGGCAGGGCTGACTATCACGTCCGCTCCGTCGGGCACTACCCTCTCAGGATCTCTGAAGAAGGCAACGACAAATATGGTCAGAGCCAGAAAGAAGCCCCACACCCAGACCGGTGCCCACAGGTAAGACGCGACCAACGGAACGAGTGATATTAATACAAAGGGATAACCCTCGCGAGCAAAAGGAATTCGCATGTAGCCTAATTCTTGCTCTCGTCGACTATCTTTGAGTCCTTCATCCAAGGCATCATATCACGAAGCTTATTGCCGACCGCCTCGATTGGGTGTTGCCTGCCCTTAGCCGTCAAGTCCTTGAATACAGGAAGACCATTTCGGTACTCGCTTATCCATTCATCGGCGAAATCACCGCTCTGAATCTCTTTGAGAATCTTGCTCATCTCGTCTTTTATCGAATCATTTATGACCCTTGGTCCACGCGTAAGATCACCGAATTGTGCCGTATTACTAATCGAATAGCGCATGTTCGATATGCCGCCTTCGTATATAAGGTCAACAATGAGCTTCATCTCGTGGAGGCACTCGAAGTATGCCATCTCAGGCGGGTAGCCCGCTTCGGTCAGAGTCTCGAAGCCTGCAGTTATGAGAGCCGTAACGCCGCCACAAAGAACTGCCTGCTCGCCGAATAGATCTGTCTCGGTCTCATCCTTAAATGTAGTCTCAATGATTCCGGCGCGTCCTCCGCCGTTGGCACTGGCGTAAGCGAGAGCGACCTGAAGCGTATCGCCCGACGGGTCTTGCGTAACGGCAACGAGTGTCGGCACACCTCTACCCTTTGTGTACTCGTGCCTTACGAGGTGACCCGGGCCCTTAGGGGCGACCATAAATACGTTCTTGTCACTCGAAGGGGTAATCTTTCCAAAGTGAATGTTAAAGCCGTGAGCAAAGGCCAGGTATGCGCCTTCCTTTAGGTTCGGCTCAATGTCTTTAGTATATATCTCGCCCTGAGTTTCGTCGGGCGTAACTATCATTATAACGTCGGCATCCTTTACGGCATCGGCAACTTCTTTCACAACCATACCTGCCTCTACGGCCTTATTCCATGAGCTTCCGTCCTTACGAAGTCCTATGGTAACGTCGACACCACTCTCCTTCAGATTCAAGCCGTGAGCGTGTCCCTGACTACCGAAGCCGACTATCGTAACCTTCTTGCTCTTTATCAG
>DAOVKH010000148.1 GCA_030631875.1 Deltaproteobacteria bacterium
AAGATTTGCAAAGAAGCCCTTAAGGTCGCTTCCATAAAAGGTTACGACACCATGCTCGTCGATACGGCCGGAAGGCTTCACATTGACGAGAGCCTTATGGGCGAGCTAAAGGATCTGAATAAGATACTTAAGCCCAACGAGACCTTGCTCGTAGCCGATGCCATGACAGGCCAGGATGCCGTCAACACGGCTGAAGGTTTTAACGGAGCGCTCGGTCTAAGCGGCGTTATACTCACAAAGCTCGACGGTGACGCAAGAGGTGGTGCGGCCTTGAGCATGCGCATGACGACCGGTAAGCCCATTAAGTTCGTAGGCCTTGGCGAAAAGGTCGAAGACTTCGAGGTCTTCCACCCGGATCGCTTGGCAGGCAGGATACTCGGTCAAGGCGACATACTCACTCTCGTTGAAAAGGCCGAAGAGGTAATAGGCGAGAAGAAGGCCGAAGAGCTCGCTAAGAAGATAAAGAAGAATACATTTACGCTCCAGGACTTTAAAGAACAACTCCAGCAGATGAAGAAGATGGGTTCGATGGAGAGCATTCTTTCGATGATACCCGGCATAGGCAGTAAGATGAAGGGTATGAATGTAGATGAAAAGCAGATGGTCAGAACCGAAGCCGTAATTGACTCCATGACGATGGAGGAGCGTCTGCACCCAAAGATACTGAACGCCAAGCGCAGAAAGAGAATCGCCAGAGGAAGCGGCTTGAGCGTACAAGACGTAAACAGGCTTATGAAGCAATACGAACAGATGCGTAAGATGATGAAGAAGTTTAAAAAAGGCGGCATGAGTAGCCTTAAGAACTTACTGCCGATGTAAGGGCGGTCAATATAACCGTAAGATTAACCACTAATAGGAGAGTAAAGAATATGTCAGTAAAGATAAGACTCGCAAGACACGGAAAGAAGAAGAAGCCTTTTTATCGCATAGTCGTTGCCGACTCAAAGAGCCCAAGGAACGGACGCTTTATTGAGATAGTCGGTACATACGACCCTAACGAAAACCCCGCGAAGATTGTGCTCAAAGACGAGCGCATCTCCGAGTGGCTCGGTAAGGGCGCTGTGGCGACAGATACGGTAAGGTCGATAATTAAAGATGCCGGCATCGGTGCAAAGAAAGACGAGAAGGCCGCTTAGTTTTTAAGGCGAGCAGTCTTTATTTAATATGACCGCTAAAGACTTAATCGTAGTCGGCTATATCAAGGGCGTGCATGGCATTAAGGGAGAGCTAAAGCTCTTGCTTGACGTCTCACACGACGCTGTCGATGAATTTACGGCAAAGCTTCGCGACGAGTGGAAGTCCATATTTATCGATGGCAAACCGCACGTACTCGAAGGCGTTAGGCGTAATAAAGATATACTCTTGATTACGCTCGAGGGGCTAAGAGACAGAGACGTAGCGCGGGGCTTTACCGGTAAAGAGGTCTCTATAGAGAAGTCACTCTTGCCGGAGCTTCCTGAGGGCGATCTCTACATATACGAGTTGGTCGGTATGAGTGTCGTTACCGAAGATGGCCTTGAGCTTGGTCTTATTAAAGATGTCATCTCTACCGGAGCAAATGACGTATACGAGGTTCACGGCGATAGGGGCGAGATACTTCTGCCAGCTATAGACGACGTTATATTGGACGTGGATACAGAGGCCAGACGAATTACGGTACACCTGCTTGAAGGGTTGATGGAAGACTCACCCAAGCAGTCCGACGACTGATCTTTATAGGGGTTTATTGCAGATATGAGATTCGATATCTTAACATTATTCCCTGAGTTCTTTGATACGCCGCTTAAGCAAAGTATCATTGGCAGGGCGATCAAAGGCGGACTTATATCCGTGCATACGCACAATATAAGGGACTTTGCTTTAGATAAGCACCACACCACAGACGACAAAGCCTACGGTGGCGGTCCGGGAATGGTCATGACCGCCGAGCCTATAGTAAGAGCCATAGAGGCCATAAAGGGCGAGGGGTGTGACGGTAAGTCCGGCGTTAAAGATGGCGAAGACGAGGAAGAAAGCCGCTGTAACGTCAAGGTAGCACTCGTAACGCCGCAAGGTGTTAAGTTTACAAATAAGAGTGCCATAGACTTTGCCGAAAGTATCGATAGGTTGATTATAGTATGCGGCAGGTACGAGGGCTTTGACGAACGTATACGAGCCTACGCTGATATGGAGATATCACTCGGCGACTTTATATTCACCGGCGGAGAGATTCCGGCCCTTGCCATAGTCGACGCGGTATCGAGGTTCATACCGAATGTACTTGGCGACACCGGCTCTGCCGATAAGGATTCATTCTCCGACGGGTTACTTGAGTATCCGCACTATACGCGCCCCGAAGAGTTTAGAGGAGTGAATGTCCCTGAGGTATTACTCTCAGGCGATCACGCTAAGATAGATGAGTGGCGAAGGCAGGAGAGCATTAGGCGTACACTCGAAAGACGTCCCGAATTGCTCGATACGGCCAACCTCAGCGAAGATGATTGGAAGTTTCTTAAAAAGCTTACAGGCGCAGAATAATAATAATTTAAAAGCATAATATAAGAAGGAGAAGGTAAGATGAATATCATAGCAGAGATAGAGAAGGATTATCTAAGGACCGACCATCCTGATTTTGGCCCCGGCGATACGGTAATCGTAAACGTCAAGATCAAAGAAGGAAGTAAAGAGCGTGTGCAGGCCTTTGAGGGTGTTGTGCTAAGGCGTCGCGGCGGAGCAACCGGCGCGAGCTTTACCGTAAGGAAGATATCCTACGGCGTAGGCGTTGAGAGGGTATTCCCGCTTCACTCGCCGATAATAGAGTCCATAAAGGTTAAGACCCACGGAAGCGTGCGCAAGGGTCGCATATACTACCTTAGAGACCTGAAGGGTAAGGCGGCTCGTGTTAAAGTCAAAGACATGAGGCCTGCTAAGACTCGTTAAGGCGGCTTCGATTAGGGCGGCGCGACAAATCTCCGTACTCTGCGTTACGCTTCAAGATAGATCGCTCGACGCACATTAAAGTGCGACTCGCTCTCAATCTTTTGCGTGCCTTGATTACGAAAATTTCTCTTTGCCGCTAATGCATCTCGATAATTACCCGCATCCGTATTTTACGGTGCGGGTTTCGTTGTTTTAAGTCGTGTAGGGTGGGCTGTGCCCACCACTTCATTTATCTTTTATAATTTACTTCCCAATACGCCTTGAAGTTCAACTTCAATGCATCTAAAACCCCTTGGTTTTATAGATATACAAAGCCGCCTCGTTGTTGTATTATTTACGAGATATGGACTCCGTTGAATTTGAAAGAAAAGCCCTCAAGGAGGGCTATAAGTTTATTGCCGGTGTCGATGAGGCAGGGCGAGGCCCGTTGGCAGGCCCTGTCGTAAGCGGTGCCGTGATATTTACGGAACCTCCCACCCACCTCGGAATCAAAGACTCTAAGAAGCTAACTCATAAGAAGCGAGAGGCCCTGCTTCCAGCAATATGTGTTTCCGCGCTGAGCGTTGGTGTCGGTATCGTTTGGCCCGAAGAGGTCGACAGGATCAATATCCACAACGCCTCGCTTATGGCGATGAAGCGTGCCGTAGGCAATCTTTCTAAGCGTCCGGATATTGTCTTGGTCGACGGTCGCCATACGATAGCTTCACTCGATATTCCTCAGAAGGCGATAATCTCAGGCGACGACCTGAGCATTACGATAGCCGCGGCGTCGATAATTGCCAAGGTCGTGCGTGATAGGATCATGACCTCTTATCACTCGATATTCCCTGACTATAACTTTGCCAAACATAAGGGCTACCCCACGCGCGATCACGTAGAGGTCTTGAACCAAGTCGGCCCTTCTCCCATACACAGAAAGAGCTATAACTATAAGGGTAAGGTGGCGGTGCGCTCCTGATGGTATTAAGTAAACTTTTAAAAGGCAGGCGACCTTTCCATAAGGATGCGACGAGTAAGGAGCTTGGCTCTATCGGCGAGGACGAGGCCGTACGCTTCCTTGAAAAGAAGGGCTGTAAGGTGCTTGACCGTAATTACAGGACTCGCTTCGGCGAGGTCGATATCATAGTGAGGGACGGTCAAGTAGTGGCCTTTGTTGAGGTGAAGACGCGGCGCAAATCAAGCTTTGCCTCGGCCAAAGAAGCCGTCGGCACCGCCAAGATAGAGCGCATAACCAAGGCTTCCTTGGAGTACTTAAATGAGATCGGTGGCGACGATTACGTGAGGTTCGATGTCATTGGAATAGAGGTCTCAAAGGACGGTTCATTCGAGGTTGAGTACATAAAAGACGCATTTGAGGTGAGCGGGTAGCTCTTAAGGGTTTTTGTTCGCTTATCCGTATAACTTACTAAAATAATTGAGGTATTTACTTAGACTGTGAAAAAACTTATCGTGATAGACGGCACATCCTGCGTATACAGGGCCTTCCATGCCATACCTGAGTTTGCCAACTCTAAGGGGCTTACTACCAATGCCGTATACGGCTTTACCCAAACCCTGCGTAAGCTCCTGAAGGACCTCTCGCCCGACTACGTTGCC